>JAILHZ010000036.1 GCA_024695545.1 Clostridiales bacterium | reverse complement strand
CGGCTTGTTTACAAGCTTCTCGCGAATGTCGCCTGTTGCGACCTTCACAGCCTTGTAGCCGTCTTTTTCTACCGTCTTATTCTGAATAACAAACATAGGGTTGCATTCAATAACGGTTGCCGGTACTGCCAGACCGCTCTCATCGAAGAGCTGTGTCATGCCGGCTTTTTTGCCAAGTACGAACTTTGTCATTTCTTTCTTCCTCCTATTTAGGTTATTGGTTCGCGTTTTGTTTTAGTCCGCGAACATGACCTCCGCATATCCTGCCGCTTGGACGACCGGCAGAACGCGGAAAAAGCCATTAGGCCTTGAGCTCAATGCTCACACCTGCAGGCATGTCAAGCTTTGTCAGTGCGTCGATCGTCTTCTGGTTCGGTGCGAAGATGTCGATAAGACGCTTATGTGTACGGAGCTCAAACTGCTCACGGGAATCCTTATACTTATGAGGAGAACGCAGGATCGTTGTGATCTCTTTCTCTGTCGGGAGCGGGATCGGGCCGGAGAAGCTTGCGCCTGTTCTGGTGACCGTCTCGACGATACGTGCTGCGCTCTGGTCAAGGAGCTCGTGATCGTAAGCCTTGAGCTTAATTCTGATCTTCTGGTTTGCTGCCATGTTTTGTTTCCTCCAAATCTTTGCTGTTGTTTTTCTTCACCCTGTCCAGCGTTTCTTCTGATCCCATCATAAAACCCAGGAGACCAGTTACCGCATAATTCACGGCACTTTGGGCCTGGGCATGTGTTCTTCAAAACACACGCTGTACGTCCGGGTTCCTCGCCGGAGATCCATGCCTCCGACTGCTCCGCCTAAGTTACCCGCTCTCTAAAGCACAGCCCGCTTTATCCTGCGGCAATCTCAAGCATCTACGCTCACGCGCACAAAGTCGCGCACGAAGAATTATACAGCGCACATCAAGTGATTGCAAGCACTATTTTCAAAAAAAGTGAATTTTTTGCCGTGAAAAGGACTTTTCCGAAGACGCATGCCCGAAAACAGGCATATTTACTGCATTTCGGCAGCTGTCCTCTTCTTATTCCTCCAGCATGCCACGGACATCTTCCTGGGAAAAATGATACTTCTGGTCACAGAAATGACATTCCAGATCGATGCCGTTCGGATCTTCCGAGAGTTCAGTAAGATCTTTCTTGCCGATCGCCATGAGATTTCTCTCCATGCGCTCACGGGAGCAGTTGCACTTATAGGCAACCTTTCTACCCTCGAGGAAGCAGATCTCCTTATCGCCCAGGAACATATCCAGGATCTTCTCCGGGTTCATCCCCTCCTGAAGAAGGAAGGTCACATCCGGGAATCCTCCGCTGACGCGGTCCTCAAGATAGGAGATCGTCTCTTCATCCGCACCGGGAAGAAGCTGGACCATAAATCCTCCGGCACAGGTAACTCCGTTCGCGTCGATCCCGACACCGAGGGATACGATCGACGGGGTCTGCTCAGAAGATGCCAGATAGTAGGTAAAGTCCTCGGCGATCTCGCCGGAGACCAGTTCGACCTGACCGACATAAGGCTCCTTCAGGCCGAAATCCTTTACCACCGTCAGCTTGCCGCTTCCGACCGCCGCACCGACATTGAGCTTGCCGGGACGGTGATAGGTCGTCTCAACGACCGGTTCCAGACAGTATCCTCGTACGTTTCCGTGGGAATCGGCAACTGCCGTCATTCCCTGTAGAGGTCCGTCAGAACGGATATTGGTAGTCAAGGAATCCCCTTCGCCCTTCAGTGTATCCGCAAGAAACAGAGTACCGGTGAGAAATCTTCCCAGCGCCGCCGTCGCGACAGGTGATGTCTTATGGATCCGCAGAGCTTCTCTTACGAGATTCGTGGAGCGGATCGAAAGCGCGCGCACCTTGCCGGCGAGCGCTGTCGCAGTCACGATATAATCGGAATCATCCATAGGGGATCCCGGAGCCAGATAGAAATCATCCATCGAAGTTATCTCCGTTTCTTATTTTCTTTCTCAGAGGAAGATAATACATCCGAAGTTCTTCTGATGCAATAGAAGCTCCTCTCATCCGTATCATTCGGTTTCCTTTTCTTAAGGCCGCCGAAAACGCCTGCGACCTCAAGTCCGTATTTTGCGGCAAGGTCCCGGATCTCTTCATCCGTATAAAATCTTTCCGTGATATCCTCATCACAGCGGGAGTATGTCTTCCCGTCTTCCGTACCGAACATCGTCAGTGATGCCGTATTGATCTTTGTCTTCGGATCGTAGTCGTTTTCCCAAAGCACCGCAAAATCATCGTCGACCGAATAGAAGAAATTACCCGAAAGGGTCTCCTCGAAGTGCTTCCTGCTTGCGACATCAAAGATAAAGAGTCCGCCCGGGTTCAGGAAATTCGAGAAGGAACGGAACATGCGGTCAAGTGCTTTTCGATCGGTAATATGGTTCACCGTATCCAGAAGGGAAACGAAAATATCCACAGATCCGAAAAGATCCAGCTCCGTCATATCCTGAAGGAGCCACAGGATCTTCTTGTCTTTGCCTGCGTGGATCCTCGCCTGATCGAGCATCTCGGGAGAATTATCCAGTCCGATCGTGTCGTAGCCTCTCTTGGAGAGTTCACAGGTAACCAGTCCCGTTCCGCAGCCGAGGTCGCAAAGCAGAAGCTTTCCGCCGTCACCGTCGCCTTCGGTTTTACCATAGCGCTTGGCGATCCAGTCAACAAAGTCCGCCCACTGCGACGCATCCAGATCCTGCTGGAAGCAATCGTAATATCCTGCTAGAAAATCATAGGCTGACATATATTTATCCTTTAATATACGGAACCGGGTCGACCTTCGATCCGTTGACACGGACCTCGAAGTGCAGGTGCGGACCGGTGGATGTACCGGTACTGCCGCACTCGGCAATCGTCTGACCGGCCTTTACCTTGTCACCGACATGCACATATACGTCACGGCAGTGCGCATAGCACGTGGTGATTCCGTTACCGTGGTCAATAACACAGTGGTTACCGTAGTTTACGGATCCGGTGTTCTGGCCTTCTACCGGCTCATCGACCTTGATGACCACACCGTCAGCCGCGGCCACGATCGGATTGCCGTACGTGCCGCCGAGGTCGACGCCCCAGTGCATCTTGTCATAGTGGTAGACCGGATGGTAACGCATACCATACGGGGAATAAACTGTATAGTCGCCCGGATAAGGCCAGGTCATCTTCATCAGTGCTTTTCCGGAACCGCCATCTCCGTTTCCGTTGCCGTTTCCTCCGCCGCCGTTATTGCTCGGCTTTATCGTCGGCTGCGGTGTCTTTGTCGGAGCCTTCGTCACCTCTGCAGCGCGCTTGGCCGCTGCGGTCGCGGTGAGTGCAGCCTGTCTCTTCTCTTCTTCCTCTCTCTTTCTTACGAGTTCACGGATCTCTTCATCGAGACGGTCCGCCTCCTCCTGGAAAGCATCTTCCTTCTGCTGCCAGCGGGAGATCTCGCCCTTCTTCTCATCGAGCGCCGCCTCGGTCACACCGATACGGGAACGGAGTTCCTCAAGCTGCGCCGACTTCTCTTCGGCGATCCTCTGCATGTCTTCCGCTTCCTGAAGCGCAATGCTGTTCTTCAGTTCCGCATCATCCATCGCGATCTGCAGCTGGTCGATCATCTGCCGGTCGGCATCACCGATGATCGAGATCAGTTCAAGATTGGTAAAGAAGCCCGCGATGCTGTCCGACTCCAGAAGGATCTCCAGCGTGGACTTATTCTCGTAGGCGAACATGATGCTGATACGCTCCGAGTACTGCTTTCTCTTATTCAGCAGGTTCTCCTGGGAAGCAATATAGGAGTCGAGCGCTTCCTGCTTCGCGATCAGGGCCGCCGCGTATTCTTCCGAGATCTCCTTATACTGGGCCATCTGCTCATCGCTTAAGCCCTTGAGTTCCTCGAGTTCTCCGGAAAGCTGGCTCTTCTCCTGTTTCAGCTGATCGAGCTGATTAGAAGCCTGCTCTGCTTTTCTCTTCGCCTCGTCGCGTTTCTTCTTCGCGTCATCAATATCCGACTGGGTAGGAGTATATGCCATGAAGCTTCTGTTTACTGCCTTGACCGGTTTACGCGTCAGGAAAGAAGCCGTCGCAAAAACGATCGACGCACACAGTGTCAGCGCCATAAGCTTTATACATCTGTTCTTACGGAGTACCATATTTCACCTCTCGTCATACTTTGACGTACTTTCTTACAGCAATGCCGGATCCGACAGAGCCGATGATCACGCCGCATGCTAGGCAGAGGATCAGAACGGAGAGTGTGAGGTTTTTCATCGGGAGGAGAGCGTAGATACTCGACGGATCTACGGATCTCATCGCACGCTTATAGATCGCACTATAGGCAAAGTAGGTGATCCCCCACGCACACAGCGCACTGACCATGCCGACCAGCGCACCCTCTACAACATACGGGAGACGGATGTAACCATTGGTCGCACCGACGAATTTCATGATGGCGATCTCCGTCGAGCGGGAATATACCGATATACGTACCATGTTGGAAATGATAAACAGGGATATTATGAAAAGCACTGTGAATGCGATAACCGTCGCGATGTTCACAGTCTTGGTCGCCCTTGTCAGGAACTTCATGACGTTGCTCTCCTGCATGACTTTCTCGATGCCGGGAATTGCCTGGATATGCATAACTACATCATCCGCATAGGACGGATCCGTCAGCTGGATCAGGATCGTATACGGCATGTAGGTGTTATAGTCGAAATCATCCAGAATAGAGGCGCTGTCGCCCAGTTCTTTTCTAAAACGGTTATAGTTTGCTTCCGGAGAAAGACCGTCATAACTCTTGATCTTGTCCGGATTCTCTTCCATGTATTTCACCAGAAGATCCATCTGCTCCTGGGTGCAGCCGAGCTTCATGTAGACCTCGATCGGCGGCTGCTGGCCGACTTTCTTCATGACAAAGCGGGCGTTGGCCGAGAAAATGAAGAACACGGACATCAGAAGAAGCATCAGAAGGATCGTACTGACGGATGCGATCGTGACCAGCGGATGGCGGATAATGCCCTGCACGCCTTCTTTAAAAGAATTCCAGAATGTGCGGATACTCATTTCCCTTCCTCCTTACCGTCCGAAGGAATATCCGGATCATCGAAATCCTCTTCGACTTTCTTCGTCTCTTTTTTCTCTTTCTTCTCTGCCTTCTTCTCGGCTTTCTTTTCTTCCTTCTTCTCTTTCTTCTCGTCCTTCTTATCCGGCTTCTTATCGTCAACTACGGTAATGAGCGGCTCCTTGTTCTCTTCAGACGGGAACTGCGGAAGCGGTTCTTCTTTCTTCTCTTCTATCTTCTCCACCGGAACTTCAGGCTTCTCTTCCACCTTTGCTTCGATCTTCTTTTCGGTCTTTTCAACCTTTGCGATCTTTGCTTCGGGCTTCTTATCCGTCTTTACTTCCTTCTCCGGCTCCGTCTTATCTTCGGACGGGAATTCCGGAAGAACCTTCTCCTTGTCCTCTGTCGGGAATGCAGGAAGCGGTTCGGAACCTGCCTGCAGCTCGGAAAGCGTTACGACCTCGGGAACGAATTCATCGAGCATCGACTTCGGAAGCGCGGTCTTATCTTCGGCTGTATAACCTGAACCGAATTCATCACGGACGATCAGGCCCTCATCGACCTCGATAACACGCTTCTTCATGCGGTCTACGAGATTACTGTCGTGGGTGCATACGATAACTGTCGTGCCCTGGCGGTTGATCTCCTCAAGGAGCGCCATAATCGACTCGGAAGTCTCCGGGTCGAGGTTACCTGTCGGCTCATCGGCAACGATCAGTTTCGGATTATTGAGCATCGCGCGCGCGATTGCCACACGCTGCTGCTCACCGCCGCTGAGCTCGAGCGGCATGGAATTGGCTTTGTCACGAAGGCCGACTGCACTCAGCACGATGTCGACCATCTGATGGAGTTTTTTCTTCGGGATACCGACGATCTCGCCGGCAAAAGCAATATTTTCTTCTACGGTCTTCGACTCGATCAGGCGGAAATCCTGATAGATGATACCGATCTGACGGCGAAGTGTCGGAACCAGTGCACGGGACATCTTGGAAATACAGAACTTGTCAATGATGACCAATCCCTCAGTCGGCTTCTCTTCACGCGTGATGCACTTCATGAGAGTAGACTTTCCGGATCCGCTCTTACCGATGACGAAGACAAACTCGCCGTCGCGAATCGCAAAAGTCACTCCGCGGAGTGCATCCGTACCGGTCTTGTATGTTTTATGCACATTTTCAAAACGTATCAAAGTTTCACGTTCCCATCGTTACCAGTTGATATTTCCACCCTGGCCGGATCTCTCCTGCTTCTCCAGATACGTACGTACCATGGCCGCCAGCTTGAAAAGCACAGCGTCATCAAAGGAACGGAGATCCAGTCCGGTGATCTTCTGGACTTTATCCAGACGATAAACCAGTGTATTTCTGTGGACAAAAAGTTTTCTTGAAGTCTCACTGCCGTTGAGGTTGTTCTCGAAGAAGCTCTGGATCGTGACCAGAGTATCGGAATCGAGAGACTCATAAGCGCCCTGCGGGAATACTTCATTCAGGAACATATTGCAGAGCGTCGGCGGAAGCTGATAGATCAGACGGCCGAGGCCGAGTTTGTCATAGCGCATGATGAACTGCTCGCTCT
Source organism: Clostridiales bacterium (assembly GCA_024695545.1). The sequence continues at coordinate 1,607 of JAILHZ010000036.1, read as the reverse complement.
CGAAGATCGATCCGACACGAAGTGCCAGAGTCGCCTCACGGTAGGACTTCGCGATATCACGGAGTGTCGGAGCCGGCATGCCGATACCGACATGGGCACGGATCATGGACTCGGCATTCAGGTTGTCGAGGATCGTTCTGCTGACTTCATTGAGATATGTATCGAAGTTCTCTCCGAGATCCATAACGAGCACGATGGTCTCTTCGTCCATAGCGACAACCATCTGTGTCTTCGTATCCGGGAAAAGATTCTGGAGGATCTCGAGGCATTCGACTCCGTCATTCTTGCTGACACGTACGATAAATACAATACGGCGTGTCGCAAACGGGATCTTATACTCTCTGGCCTTCAGCGGGATATCACCCGGAAGCTCATTCTCCAGAAGGATGTTCTTAATAAATGTCTCGCGCTCTACGTCGGTGTTGCGCTCACGCATCGCCGCCTTGATCCACTGGGTCACCAGTTCAAGATAGGTCTTGGCGATCGGATCTACACCACTGATGAAGGCGATGTACTGCGTCGAATCTCCGATAACGATCTTCATGTACGTCTTACCTGCCGTATTCGAGAACAGCTCGTCCGAAAGGAGTACCGCACGGGCACTGGAATCCTCGATCCCCTCCCATGCCGGATCGGTGCAGGCAACGACCATACCTGATGTATCCATGACACCTACTGTCAAATCAAGGATCTTCTTTGCTTCGCGCATACATTTCTTAAGTTCTTCCATACGCTTCACCTTATCTCTTTCGTAGTCTTCGCGGTATCGGACGCAGTCGTCCCATAGAAGTCGCTATCTTATTTATCTTAAACTTTTCACGAAAATCTTGCAACATTCGCTAACTTTTTTGATGTTTTCGGCAAAAAAAGAACTGTCCCGTTTCCGGGACAGTTCTTCCATTTATTTTCACTTACTTGTTTCCGATTAGGAAATAATGCTCTGCTCTGTATCCTTGTCGAAGAGGTGAACACGGTTAGCGTCAACAGCGATGTCAACAACCTCACCTACACGGGACTCGGATGTGGTCGGGTCTACTCTTGCTGTCAGCGGGAGAGAACCGTTAACTGTTACGTACAGGTATGTCTCAGCACCGAGCATCTCGACAACGTCGACGTCTGCGGAGAATGCAGATTCCGGATGCATGGATACGTAAGTTCCGTCATCTGTGAGAGCCTCAGGACGAACACCGAAGATAACTTCTGTTCCGTCACGCTCGATAACTTCCGGTACGCAATAACGCTCAGCAAGCTTGATGGATGTGTTCTCGAAAGCAACATATACATCATCGCCTTCAACCTGGATCATAGCATTGATGAAGTTCATCGGAGGCATACCGATAAATCCAGCAACGAATGTGTTAACCGGGTTGTCATAGAGCTCCGTCGGGGAGTCAACCTGCTGGATGAAACCATCCTTCATAACTACGATACGGGTACCCATCGTCATAGCCTCTGTCTGGTCGTGAGTAACGTAGATGATGGTTGTCTGCAGTCTCTGGTGGAGCTTGGTGATCTCAACACGCATCTGAACACGGAGCTTAGCGTCGAGGTTGGACAGCGGCTCGTCCATGAGGAAGACCTTCGGGTCACGAACGATAGCACGGCCG
>JAILHZ010000021.1 GCA_024695545.1 Clostridiales bacterium | reverse complement strand
TCCGGACGGTAATGAGTGCCCGACCGGTGTGACCGGCGAGATCTGCATCAGAACTTCCGAAGAATACGGCGGACGCCCGGTAGGACTTCTCCTCCGTTATGAAGAGAATCCGGAGGCTATGGCGAAGTCCTGGCACGACGGCCTTTATCACACAGGTGATACTGCATACCGCGATGAGCTCGGTTTCCTGTGGTATGTCGGACGTGTCGATGACGTTATCAAATCTTCCGGTTACCGTATCGGACCTTTCGAGGTAGAGAGCGCTCTTATGGAGCACCCGGCCGTTCTCGAATGCGCCGTCACCGGTGTTCCGGATCCGGTCAGAGGCTTTGCCGTTAAGGCGACGATCGTTCTTGCCAAGGGCTACGAGCCGTCTGAAGAACTGACTAAGACACTTCAGAACCACGTAAAGAAAACAACGGCACCTTATAAGTATCCGCGTGTCGTCGAGTACGTAGATGAACTTCCGAAGACTACTTCCGGTAAGATCAAGCGTGCAGATATCAGAAAAAAAGATAGCGAAAAGCTGGAGGCGAAATAATGGGACGCACAGATAATATCAGCAAGGCTTTTGACCCGAAAGAGGCCGAAAGCAGACTCTATTCGGAGTGGATGAATAAAGGATATTTCAAACCTTCGGGCGATACATCCAAGGAGTCCTTCTGTATCGTTATGCCGCCGCCGAATATTACGGGCCAGCTCCACATGGGCCATGCCCTGGATAATACTCTTCAGGATGTTCTCGTCCGTTATAAGAGAATGAAGGGTTTCGATACTCTCTGGGTACCGGGTACCGACCATGCATCTATCGCTACTGAGGCGAGAATCGTTGCGACGATGAAAGAAGAGGGCCTGACCAAGGATGACCTCGGCCGTGACAAGTTCCTCGAGCGTGCATGGGAATGGAAGAAGCAGTACGGCGGACGTATCGTCGAGCAGCTCAAGAAGGTCGGTTCTTCCTGTGACTGGGATCATGAGCGCTTCACCATGGACGAAGGCTGCTCCGAAGCAGTTAAGGATGTATTCATTAAGTACTATAACGAAGGCCTGATCTATCGCGGCGAGCGCATCATCAACTGGTGCCCGAAATGCCTCACATCGATCTCCAACGCCGAGGTTGAATACGAAGACCAGCAGGGTTCCTTCTGGCATCTGAGATATCCTTTCGAGGATGGTTCCGGATACCTCGAGCTTGCCACCACACGTCCGGAGACTCTCCTCGGTGATACTGCTGTCGCTGTTAACCCGAAAGATGAGCGCTATAAGGATGTGATCGGTAAGATGCTCGTTCTCCCGCTCGTCGGAAGAAAGATCCCGGTCATTGCCGACAGCTATGTTGATATCGAATTTGGTACAGGTGTTGTTAAGATCACACCTGCACATGACCCGAATGACTTTGAGGTTGGACTTCGTCATAACCTCGAGGTGATCACTGTTCTTACTGAGGACGCGAAGATCACTGATGATTATCCGAAGTATGCCGGCATGGATCGTTATGAGGCAAGAAAAGAGATCGTCAAGGATCTTGAAGAGGGCGGATTCCTCATCAAGGTTGAGCCGCATGCGCATAACGTTGGTACCTGCTACCGTTGCGGAACTACTGTTGAGCCGCGCGTTTCCCTGCAGTGGTTCGTTAAGATGAAGACTCTGGCTGAGCCTGCCATCGAGGCAGTTCGTTCCGGCAAGACCAAGTTCGTTCCGGAAAGATTCGATAAGAACTACTTCAACTGGATGGAGGATATCCGTGACTGGTGTATCTCCCGTCAGCTCTGGTGGGGTCATAGAATCCCTGCATTCTACTGCGATGACTGCGGCGAGCTCGTAGTTACCAAGGAAGACTCCGCAGTATGTCCGAAGTGCGGAAAGCCGATGCGTCAGGATCCGGATACTCTTGATACCTGGTTCTCTTCAGCACTGTGGCCGTTCTCCACACTCGGCTGGCCGGAAGAGACAGCGGACCTCAAGCGTTACTATCCGACAAATACACTCGTTACCGGTTATGACATCATTACCTTCTGGGTTTCCCGAATGATCGTTGCCGGCTGCGCACACATGAAGCAGACTCCTTTTGATACAGTCCTGATCCACGGTCTCGTACGTGACTCCCAGGGCAGAAAGATGAGTAAGTCCCTGGGTAACGGTATCGATCCTCTCGAGATCATCGAGAAGTACGGTGCGGATGCTATGCGTTATGCTCTGGTTACCGGTAATGCTCCGGGTAACGACCAGCGTTTCCAGCAGGATAAGATCGAGGCCGGAAGAAACTTCGGCAATAAGATCTGGAACGCCATGAAGTTCGTTCTGATGAACTGCGAAGACGATCTGACATTTGACGATGTCGATCCCGCCAAGTTTACTCTCGAAGATAAGTGGATCCTGTCCCGTATGAACCAGATCATCAAGGAAGTTACCGATAACTTCGATAACTACGAGTTCGGTGTAGCTCTTTCCAAGATCAACTCCTTTATCTGGGAAGAATACTGCGACTGGTACATCGAGATCGCGAAGTCCCGTCTCTTCGATAAGGAGTGTGCGACAAGAAAAGAAGCACAGTACATCCTGAACGATGTTCTCGGCAGATCCATGCAGCTCCTGCATCCGTTCATGCCGTTCCTGACCGAAGAAGTATACAGATACCTCGTTCTTACCAATAAGAGCGATTCCATCATGATCTCTGATTGGCCGGAATACCGTGAGAATGAAGTATTCGCAGCAGAAGAGAAGCAGATGGAGATCCTGATGGATGCGATCCGTTCGATCCGTAACGTTAGGACGGACATGGGCGTTATCCCGTCCAGAAAGATCGGCATGATCCTCGTTTCTTCCGAAGAGAAGAACCGCACGATGTTCGTTGACGGTAAGGCTTTCCTTGAGCGTCTGGCGAATGTTACTGAGGTCACCACACAGCAGAACAAGGAAGGTATCCCGGATACTGCGGTTGCCTGTGTATGCTCTGCCGGTGAGATCTATATCCCGCTCGAAGACCTGATCGATATCGATAAGGAACTTGAGCGTCTTGGTAAAGAGAAAGAGCGTCTCGAGGGCGAGATGAAGCGTGTAAACGCGAAGCTGGCCAATGAAGAGTTTGTCAAGAAGGCGCCGGAGAAGGTCATTAACGCGGAAAGAGAGAAACAGACCAAGTATCAGGAGATGCTGGACAATGTTCTCTCGAGAATCGATGCACTTAAGAAATAACAGGTTCGGAGGGTTATGTTATGAGTGAAGTTGAAGAGAAAAACTTAGAGATCTCCCAGGAAGAACTGGATAAACTGCCAAAGGACACGGTCCACTGTTTTCCGGCTTCCAAGAAGCAGATCGTTAAAAGAAGGATCATCACGCTGATCATTGCAGTACTTGATGCGGCAGCAGCCGGCTACCTGCTCGCAGGAAATACTGATCCGGGCCCGCTTCTCTGGATCGTATTCGGCGCGATCATGCTCCTTTGCGTCGTGGTATTCATCCACACATTCGTAATTGCCAAGTATCGTGTAGCTATGGACTATCAGAAGAACGAAGTTGCTCTGCGTTATATGTTCAACAAGATCACGATCCCGTTCGATTCCTTTGATGCCAGAGAGGGTGCAGCAGACCGTGCAACACAGCTTCTGCAGAACTCCACTCTCGGCGCGAATATGGAGAAGGTTGATTACCTGATCCTTGATAATGTTTATGAGGAAGTCTGCTACCAGACATCTTCCAAGGATCTTGCAACAAAGGAAGACTTCGATCTTCTTTCCAAGGAAGCAAAACTGGTTTCTTCCGTATACAAGGCAAAGGAGAAGTACGATGCCCTGAATACTGATGAGGACGATTCCTCCAAGAAAGATGACTCGAAGGACGATTCTGTTGATCTCGTAAAGGCGGCTCTCAAGGAAGAGAAGCAGGAGAAAGCAGAGAAGGCTGCAGAAGAAGCTGCAGAGGCTCTGAAGGATGCTGCTGAGGAGGCTGTAGAGGACGTCAAGGAAGAGATTGACGGAGCAAAAGACGAGTAAGTTAAAACTAACTGATGTTTCGCCGATATAATTGACGAAAGCAGTACTTCCTCGTAAAATAAAGTTTGGTGTAAATTTATTTACATATATACAAATAACAATAAAGGAGAACATACTTATGCCATTAGTTACTACTACTGAAATGTTCAAGAAGGCATATAACGGCGGTTACGCTGTAGGTGCTTTTAACGTAAACAACATGGAGATCGTTCAGGGTATCACAGAAGCTGCAGGCGAACTGAAGAGCCCGGTTATCCTCCAGGTTTCCAAGGGTGCAAGAGCATATGCTAACCACACCTATCTCGTAAAACTCGTTGAGGCTGCTGTAGCTGAGAATCCGGATATCCCGATCGCTCTGCACCTTGACCACGGTGATTCCTTCGAGCTCTGCAAATCCTGCATCGACGGTGGTTTCACATCTGTTATGATCGACGCTTCCTCCAAGTCTTTCGAGGATAACATCGCTCTGACAAAGCAGGTCGTTGAGTATGCTCACGCTCATGGCGTAGTAGTTGAGGCTGAGCTTGGTACTCTCGCAGGTATCGAGGATGAAGTTGTTGTAGAATCCGGTAAAGAGTCCTACACACGTCCGGAAGAAGTTGAAGAGTTCGTATCCAGAACAGGCTGCGACTCCCTCGCTATCGCTATCGGTACTTCCCACGGTGCTTATAAGTTCACAGCTGAGCAGTGCACAAGAAACGAGGAAGGTATCCTCGTACCGCCGCCGCTCCGTTTCGACGTTCTCGAAGAGTGCATGAAGAAGCTCCCGGGCTTCCCGATCGTACTTCACGGTTCTTCTTCCGTTCCGCAGGAATTCGTTAAGATGGTTAACCAGTACGGCGGTAACATGCCTGATGCAGTCGGTATCCCGGAGGAGCAGCTCCGTAAGGCAGCTACTCTCGCTGTTTGCAAGATCAACATCGACTCCGATATCCGTCTCGCTATGACAGGTAACATCCGTAAGTACTTCGCAGAGCATCCGGATCACTTCGATCCGCGCCAGTACCTGAAGCCGGCTCGTCAGGCTGTTAAGGATATGGTTGCTCATAAGATCAAGTACGTTCTTGGTTCTGACGGCAAGATCTGATCGTAAGATAAAAAGAGCTTTTCAAAGGCTGTATCAGGGTTTTCCTGATGCAGCCTTTTTCTTTCAGCGAATACTTGCTTAATGAAAAAATAAGTATGTTATAATCTAGTGTGTATATCTATGAACTAGTTACAGGAGGTAAGACCTGAGTATGAGTTATATGCCTACCAAGTCCCCGAGAACGGGAAATGGCAATCCCAAAAGAACGATGACGGCACAGCTTCGTGCACTGGGAAATACCGTAGCGGTCATGGCTACCGTGTTCATGGTGCTTCTCGTTGCTTTTGTATGGATGGTAACTGCGATCAATAAGAAGTCGAAGAAAGCAGTAGTGGAGACGACGGTTACCACGACTACGCCGGCTTCTTCTGAAGCATCGTCGGAACTGACGGAGACGACACCGCCGGAGACCGAGGCGACGACAGAAGCAACTACTACAGGTGCGCATGCTTCGTATCCGGAAGGAACAAAGCTGATCGCGCTGACCTTCGATGATGGTCCGGATAAGTACACCATGCAGGTTCTGGATGCGCTGGAGAGAAATAATGTCAAGGCAACCTTCTTCGTGATCGGTTCGAATGTTTCCGGCACAGATGCCTCGGTTTTCCAGAAGATGATCGATCTTAACTGTGAGATCGGTAACCACACCTGGAGCCATGTTTCCCTTCGCGACTCCGCATACGACGTAGCTTACGAAGAACTTAAGAAGTGTGATGATGCACTTATGGCGAAGATCGGTCAGAAGGCGACCTGTATCAGACCGCCGACGGGTCAGGGTCTGGCTCAGGATGCGCTGTTCCAGTACTCCAAGGATAACCACGAATATGTTGTTAACTGGGATGACATCAGCTGTCCGTCCGACTGGAAGAAGCCGGCACTCGGTGATGCAGATTATACGGCCAAGTTCGTTATCGATAACTCATCGGATGGAACGATGGTCCTTCTTCACGACTCGCACCAGTCCACAGCGGATTCTCTCGATAAGATGATCCAGGGACTGAAGGAAAAGGGCTTCACGTTCGTTACCGTATCCGAGCTTCTGGAAGCAAGATCCGCCAGCATGGGCCTTACGAAGGAAAAAGCACTCTCTCTCGGCTGGAAGGAATCCCTCCTTGAGGAAGCTTATCCGGGTGGCCCGATCTATGGTGTCCGCTATGCATATTCCGGCGGAAAGATGATGTTCGAGAAGAGAGGCTGATCCTTTCTTTTCAGTAAAAGTAGTAAATCAAGAAGGACTGTCACAGAATCTGTGACAGTCCTTTTTCATCGGAATGAATATAATTCTAGGCGGGAAATCAGTTCTTGTGGAGAAGGTCGTTTTTCTTCTTTTCAAATTCTTCCTGCGAGATGATGCCGTTATCAAGAAGTGTCTTGTACTCCTTAAGAAGACGGATATTCTCTGCTTCATTTGCCGCGGATGCCTTCGGAGCTGCCGGGCGAGAGGAAGGGGCTGCGTCTCTTGCAGGGCGCGTGTTCCTGCTGCCGGTGAGCTCACTCTTTTTAATACCGCAGGCACAGGTGCCTGTGTAGTTCGGGTTGATACGTCCGCATGAACACTGCCACTCGTTCGGAGCAGGCATACGGGTCCTGACTATATTCCCCATCGGAGAGGAGTAGGGCGGTGCATATGACTGCTGCGGATATGGCTGTCCCTGCGGAGCCATCGGAACCGGAGCATAGGGCGACGGCATTCCTGTCTGCGGGTAAGGCTGCCCCTGATACGGTGTTGCAGCCGGAGCGGCATATGGCTGGGGAGCCTGAGGCATTCCGGTCTGAGGATACTGCTGCGGATAAGATGGTGCCTGCGGATAAGGTTGGCCGGGCTGCTGCATACCTGCAGGATTATAAGGATAACCCTGCGGGGGCATCATGGCAGGTCCTACAGGTGTAAGAGTAGAGGAAGAATACACCTGACCGTCGACCGTGATAGGAGAATCCGCATAATTCTTCAGCATGATCGCCGTGACCAGGAGCATGACATCGAAAGCGATCTGCGCAGCGTTAGTTGCATAAACATCTAATTTGAGAAGGTTGGTGTATGTCTTCAGCGAGTCGTATGAATCCAACCCGAGAGCTGCGAGGAGAAGGAATGTCAGGCCGATATAGCAGCACAGGAATGAAATTCCGATCGCTTTCCATACAGTGCAGGCCGCAGAACTCAAAGAAGAAACGCGTCCGGCCATTTCGTAAGCGAAACTCTCGTAATAGATAATGATCAGGACGAGATCGACAAGGACAACAAGAAGAAGCATGCCGACTCCGCCATCAACCCCGGATGCCGCAAGAATGAATATGAGGGCGAACGCACCGAGTAAGCACCCGCCGGCGCGCTTACACGCCCCGTCGTAATCGGGGATCAGTATAGTAATGACACCGATCGCGATATATATAAGTACGTTGATCCAGGAATACGTCACGACACTTTTCAGCGTTGTGTCACTGCCCTTGGTCAGGGAAATAATGAGGCTTACAACGAAAAGCGCGAAAAGAACAAATAGGAATATACTGATCGTTGAAGCAGTTGCCTTGCTCTCCGCTATCGTGCGGACTTTCTCTGCCCGTCTTCTTTCTTCCGTGTTCTCAAACATACAACCACCCCCGTTGACAGTAATCCAACCTTAGAAAACATTATATCATCTTATGTATGTCAGCTGTTCTCCAATTCCATGTATTCGGAATACATCTCCTCAAGTGCCTCGCTGTTCTTCGCATAGCGGTCGTAGTCTTCCTTCGTGGTGTCCTTGCCGAAAGAAGCTTCCAGTTTTTTCTGTTCTTCCTCGAGCTCGGCGATCGCCTTTTCTAAGAAACGGATGCGCTCTTTTCTCTTGGCGATCTCTTTTCTTTCTTTAGCCCGGTTGACGACCGGCTGGCGGGAAGAGGCGGTATCGGAGGCTGCCTTTTCTGCTTCGCGGCGTGCCTTATCCGCCTGACGCTGCTCGGAAAGCTCTGCCGAACGGCGTGCGTTCTCATCCTCTATGTAGGTTCTGTATTTCTTTCTGTAGTGCTCGTACTTATCCATCACATCGACACGGTTGCCGAAGAAGCCGAGGATGCAGGTAGCACACTTCTCGATGAAGTAACGGTCATGGCTGACGGCGAGGATCGCGCCGTTATACTCGGCCAGTGCGTCCTCGAGCACTTCTCTGGATTCGATGTCGAGGTGGTTCGTTGGCTCGTCGAGGAAGAGGAGTTCCGGCTTTTCTTCGAGAAGACAGCACAGGAACAGACGGCTTCTTTCACCGCCGGACAGAACAGAGAGCTGCTTATAAACATCGATGTCACGGAACCCGAAACGTGCAAGAAGATTTCTTGCCGCGGTCTCGCCGAGCTCGGATCTGTCCATGAGTTCCGAAAGGATCGTTTTCGTTTCATCCTCGAAAGGTACGAACTGGCCCATATATCCGATCCGGGAAGAACCGCTGACCAGAACGTCTCCGTCAAAATCGCCGATCCGTCCGAGAAGAAGGGAAAGAAGTGTGGTCTTGCCACATCCGTTCGGACCTACAAGGAATGTCTTGTCAGAAGCCTTGATCTCAAATGTCACATCCCGGAAAAGCACTTTCCCGTCCGGGAAAGTCTTGCCTACATGTCTGGCTTCGAGGAGTTTCTTATCCGGATCTCCGGAACGCTCTTCCGGCATGAGTTTGAAACTCATGCGCATCGCGCCGCCCGCAAGCTTTCTTTTCTCCTGCGCAAGACGGTCGGAAAGCTTCTCCACGACTTTCTCTCTGGCATGGTATCCGGAGATGTTTCTGTGGGAGAGCATGGTCTGCGTAACACCTTCCTGGCGGACCAGTTCTTTTTCCAGATTAGCTACAAGACGGCTCTGGTCCTCGATGAAGTGGGCTTTCTGCTCTTTATACTCACTGTAGTTGCCGCGATAGGCGGTGATGGTGCTGTTCTCAAGTTCAAAGACTTTCGTCACGGTGCGGTCGATAAAGTATCGGTCATGTGAGATGAGAAGAACGGCGCCGCCGTAAGAACGGATGAATCCCTCGAGCCACTCGAGTGCGTCGGTGTCGAGGTGGTTCGTCGGCTCGTCAAGAAGAAGGATATCCGGACGCGACACGATCAGGCGGGCAAGACAGATACGCATCTTCTCGCCACCGGAGAAACTGGAGATATCGCGGGTGTAGTCGATATCGGTAAGACCTAAGCCGGCAAGCGCGGCCTTCATACGGGGTTCGTAGTCATAACCGCCGAGCGCCTCGAAACGGGAGGTGAGCTGTTCGTATGTACGCAGGAGCGACTGGGACTCGGCAGCATCGGCCGTCGCGAGCTTGTACTCCGCTTCACGCATCTTATCTTCAATGTGCTGGATCTCTTCAGAAACAAGGATGTTGCCGCCCATGTCGAGCTCTTCCATGTTCTGGGTCAGATATCCGGCGATCGCGGTCCCGTGATGAAGGATCTCGCCTTTGTCAGGCTTAACGTCGCCCCTGATCATCTTAAAAAGGGTAGACTTACCCGTGCCGTTGTTGCCGATCAGCGCGATCTTATCGCCGCGCTCAATAGAAAAAGAGACGTTGTCAAGCAACAGCCTGGAATGGTAAGACTTGGATACTTTGTTTACCGAAATCAGAGGCATGGATAAATGAGTTCCTTATTTTCCTGCGAAAAGATTATTTGAAAGGACTTGTGATGATCTCGTGTCCGCAGTAGATGCAGCGGTCTGCAAGCTTGCCGTTGTTCTGAAGCGGAACATGGCAGTAGGGGCAAAGCTCGGCATCCGGCTTCTCGCCGTCCTCGATGGCCTTCTTTTTCGCCTTCTTCTCGTTATCAAGATCGGTGATGGCCTTGATCAGATCCTCATCTTTAAAGCCCTTCTCCTTCAGAAGATTCCACATGGCTTCTGTAAGAAGGTCAAGTCTCTCGACTTCGCCCTGAAGCTGAGCAATCTCTTCACTGACTTCGTGAATACCACTATTGGTGGGTGTGCGGTTATATTGATTCGAGTTGTTCTGTAAAAGCGAAAATTTACTCATGGATCAAAACTCCTTTTCAGGGTGGTTATAAATGCATTATATCATAGAAAAAAGAAGTAAAGAATTCTAAACAATCCTTACCGTTTCTTTCTTGCGTGATAGACATTTTGCAAGTAACATAAAACTATAGATCTGTATGGAAGGATGGGACTCTATATGGGCATGACGATGACACAGAAGATCCTTTCGCGACACGCGGGAAAGCCGGATTGCGCTCCGGGAGACCTGATCGAGGCGGATCTTGACCTGCTTTTGGGAAACGATATTACAACTCCCCCTGCCATAGATATTTTCGAAAAGAACGGCTTCGGATCGGTATTCGATAAGAATAAGATCGTACTGGTCCCGGATCACTTTGCGCCGAATAAAGATATCAAGTCCGCGGAGCAGTGCAAGCGCATGCGTGATTTTGCGAGAGCACAGGGCATCTGCTATTACTACGAACAGGGTGAAGAAGGCATGGGTGTCGAGCATGTCATCATACCGGATAACGGTCTTGCAAAGCCCGGATATGCCATCATCGGCGCGGACTCCCATACGTGCACATACGGTGCGCTCGGTGCTTTTTCCACAGGCGTCGGATCTACGGACCTGGCTTGCGCGATGGCGGCGGGAAAGACATGGTTCCGAGTGCCGGAAGCTATTAAGGTAGAACTCAAAGGAAACCTGAATCCATACTGTTCCGGCAAAGATGTGATCCTCTATCTTATCGGAAAAATCGGCGTCGACGGCGCACTTTACCAGTCGCTGGAGTTTACCGGCGAGGGCGTCGCATCTCTGTCGATGGCAGACCGCCTGACGGTGTGCAATATGGCGATCGAGTGCGGCGGAAAGAACGGCATCTTCCCGGTCGATGAAAAGACAATGGAATACTTAGATGCCCATGTGGAAGGCGGATACAGGGAAGCTCCGGACTGGCTGTTCCCGGATGAGGACGCGGTCTATGCGCAGACTGTGACGATCGATCTTTCGGAGATCCGTCCGATGGTATCCTTCCCGCATCTTCCGTCGAATACCCATGCAGTGGGCACTTTTGAAAAGATAAAGATTGATCAGGTCGTCATCGGCTCCTGCACGAACGGCCGTCTCGAAGATATGCGGAAAGCCGCTGCGGTCCTCAAAGACCGTCATGTGGCGGATGGCATCCGGGCCATTATTCTTCCGGGATCGCAGAGAGTCTATAAGCAGTGCCTGACATCCGGACTTCTCGAGATCTTCGTTGATGCCGGATGTGTCGTGTCGGCACCGACCTGCGGACCGTGTCTCGGCGGACATATGGGTGTCCTTGCCAAGGGAGAAAAGTGTGTCTCCACCACGAACAGAAACTTCGTCGGACGTATGGGACACAAAGAATCAGAAGTCTATCTGGCCGGCGTGGAAGTCGCGGCGGCTTCGGCAGTCCTCGGATATATCGCAAGTCCGGAGGATCTGAAATAAGAGAAAGAAGGGGAAGTGCATGATTTTTTCCGGTAAAGTCATCAAGTACGGAGCGAACGTCGATACCGACGTGATCATTCCCGCGCGTTATCTGAATACATCCGTCAGGGAAGAACTGGCGGCGCACTGCATGGAGGATCTCGATCCGGATTTCAAGACGAAAGTACAGCCCGGTGACATCATCGTGGCGGGATCGAACTTCGGCTGCGGATCCTCGAGAGAACATGCTCCGGTTGCCATCAAGGCGAGCGGAATCGCCTGCGTGATCGCGCCGTCTTTCGCGAGGATCTTCTACAGAAACAGCATTAATACGGGTCTCCCGATCATGGAGAGTCCGGAGGCGGCAGAAGGAATAAGCGACGGTGACCGGATCGAAGTCGATACAGACAGTGGAGAGATCCGTGATCTTACCACCGGCGCGGTATATAAGGCAAGTGCTTTTCCCGAATTCATCGGCGAGATCATCAGTTCCGACGGCCTGGTCGGATATACGAAATCCAAACTCAGTAAGTGAGGTGAACGGCATGGCTATGTATAAAATCGCGGTCATCCCCGGCGACGGGATCGGACCGGAGGTAACTTCAAGCACCTGTGATGTGCTTCGCGCAGTGGGTAAGAAAAGCGGACACGAATTCTCCTTTACGGAAGTTCCCGCGGGCGGCATTGCCATCGATACGTTCGGAGAACCTCTTCCTGCGGAGACTCTCCGCATCGCGAAGGAAAGTGATGCGGTCCTGCTCGGTGCCGTCGGCGGTCCGAAGTGGGATGCCCTTCCCGGAAAATCCCGTCCTGAAGCAGCGCTTCTCGGTCTTCGAAAAGAACTCGCGCTCTTTGCGAACCTGCGCCTGGCGATACTGTTCCCGGAATTGAAGAACGCGAGCCCGCTGCGCCCGGATCTGGTAGAAAACGGCGTCGATATCCTGATCGTCAGAGAGCTTACCGGCGGTATTTATTTCGGAAAACGCGGACTGGAGAAGTCGGACGAGTGCCTCCCGGACGGAACACCGAAGGGCATGGAAGCGTTTGACGTGGAGACTTATAGCGAAGCGGAGATCGAGAGGATCCTGCGTGTCGGATTTACCTCGGCCATGCAGAGAAGAAAACAGCTCACGGTCGTGGATAAGGCGAACATCCTTGAGACCTCCCGTCTCTGGAGAAAAGTGACCGAGCGCGTCGCGCCCGATTATCCGGAAGTCTCCTATGAATTCATGTATGTAGACAATGCGTCGATGCAGCTCCTTCGCCGTCCGGCATCGATGGATGTCATCGTTACGAGCAACATGTTCGGCGATATCCTTTCGGATGAGGCCGGTATGATCACCGGTTCCATCGGCATGCTGCCGTCGGCATCTCTCGGCACACCGGGAACTCCCGGCATGTACGAACCGGTCCACGGTTCTGCACCGGATATCGCAGGAAAGGGTATTGCCAACCCGCTGGCAACGATCCTGTCCGCGGCGATGATGCTCCGTTATTCTCTGGGCCTGCCCGAGGAAGGAGAAAAGATCGAGAAGGCGGTTTCCGCTGTGCTCGCAAAAGGTTACCGCACGGCGGATATTGTAGAAGCCGGAAGGGGAGATATCCTTTCCACGAAGGAGATGACAGAGAAAGTCATCGAAGCATACGAGGAGCAGTAACATGAGTAAAAAGACATTACTGGCGGTCATTGACCTGGGGTCTTTGTCCCTGAGACTGAAGATCTTCGAACTGGGCGATAAGACTACACCGAAGGAGATCGAATCCGTCCGCAAGTATCTTTCTTCCGCAGCGCGTGCCTACTCTGAGGGTGTCATTCCGCCGCCGATGGCCGGCGAGATCGTCGGGGTGCTGTCCGGATTCGCCGAGAAGATAAAGGAATATAAGATCAGGGAAGTCATCTGCGTGGCGACAAGTGCTTTTCGCGAGGCAAGTAACCGCGCGATGGTCATCGAGCAGATCCGTGTCCAGACAGGAATCAAGGTGACGGTCCTCGACAACGCACAGGAGCGCTACTTCCATAACCTTGCCGTAAAAGAGAGCCAGCCGAACTTCGCCAAACTCGTATCCGAGGGTACCATGGTACTTGATATCGGATCGGGCAGCATGCAGGCCACGCTCTACGATAAATCGGATCTCGTGTTCTCCCAGAACACCCGTCTCGGATCACTTCGTGTCAGTGAGCTCCTGTCGGACCTTGCCAAACAGACGACGCACTACACCGAGGTGCTTGAGGAATACATCTCCCAGGATCTGGCGGAATATCATGCCATCGAGCCGAAGAACATCAAGTATAAAAACCTCATTGTTTTCGGAAGTGATATGGGCTTTATAAAAGCACTTGCCGGGCAGTCTGCGCGTGAGTACTGCTACTTAAGCAGGGAGCAGTTTGATGCACTTGTTCTGGATCTTCTCCGGATCTCTCCGGAGTCGCTCGCAAGAAAACTCGACATCAAGCCGTCGACGGCGCCTCTGCTTCTTCCGACCGCGCTCATGGTCAAGAAGATGCTTGATTACATGGGCGTCGAGGGAGTCCATATGCCGGATGCATCTCTGACCGAGGGTGTCATGTACGGCTACGCGTGGCGTCATAAGCACTACGATCTGGTGCTCGATCCGGAGCAGGATCTGATTTCTGCGGCGCGTCATGTGGCGAAGAGATATAAGTCCGAGAAGAAGCACATCACGTTTGTCGAAAACGCGGCGATGGCGATCTTCGATGCGACGAAGAAGATACACGGCATGCATGACAGAGAGAGAACACTTCTTCGTGTGGCCGCGCTTCTTCACGAAGTCGGAAAGTTTATCAATATCGCGAATCCGAATCCTTCCACCTACAGCATTATCGACAGGACCGAGCTGATCGGCATGTCCGAGCAGGAAAGAAAACTCGTCGGACTTGCCGGAAGATTCTATACCGATCCGAAATTCTATCAGGATGCAAGATACGCCGAGATCACGACCGCGGAGCAGGTGCTCGTCAGTAAACTGACGGCGATCCTTCGTCTGGCTGATGCTCTCGATGCGTCACACCGCCAGAAGCTCCATGAGATCACAGTGACCATGGGAGCAGACGGACTTGTGGTCTCGGGAGATACTATGTATGACATGACCTATGACAAGTGGTTCTTCGAGAGCCACACCGACCTTTTCGAACAGTTCTTCTCAGTGAAGGCATCCTTACGTGTCCGGAGGCAGATCAGATGAGTACAAAGAAAGATACGAACCCGAAAAAAGAGATTAGCTCGAAGAAAGAGCCGAGTACGAAGAAGGAAAAGAAGGAGAAGAAACTCCAGGGAGTCAGCACCGAGGTCGCCAGATCCGCGATGGATAACTTCGACATTGAGTCTGACTCGACGCGTTACTTTAACCGCGAGCTCAGCTGGCTGGAGTTCAATAACCGCATCCTCTTCGAGTCGAGAGATACGAAGAATCCGCTTCTCGAGCGTCTCAAGTTTCTGTCGATCACGGCATCGAACATGGATGAATTCTATATCGTCCGTGTCGCATCTCTCCGCGATCTTCTGAGTGTCAAGTACGATGAACTGGACATCTCCGGAAGAACGGTCAAGCAGCAACTCCAGGAGATCGACGATAAGGCGAGATCCGCCATGGCGCTGATGTACTCGACCTACACGCGCTCACTCGTGCCGTCCCTGAAGAACCACAATATTTTTATCAGTGACTATAAGGATCTGGACGATCACGCGAAGGAAGTCTGCGACGACTATTTCCGTTCGACACTCTATCCGATCCTGACGCCGATGGCCGTCGATGCCTCGCGTCCGTTCCCGCTGATCTATAACCGCCAGCTGAACCTCTGTGTTCTCATCGATGAGACAGAAGAGGAGAAAGAGGCGCGTCTTGCCAAGCAGGAGAAGAAGGGGAAGGTCATCGAGCCCGGTTACCGGTTCGCAACTCTTCAGGTGCCGGCCGTGGTTCCGCGTCTTTTCGAAATGCACCTGTCCACGGGCATTTGTTTTGTGCCGATCGAGCAGATCATCCAGGCGAACCTTTCGTCTCTCTTTGTAGGGTCCGCTGTACTATCATCCGGCTTCTACCGTGTCATGAGAAATGCCGATCTTGATATCGATGAGGATGAGGCGGAAGATCTTCTCAAGGAGATCGAGGAGCAGGTCAGAAAGCGCCGTTTCGGTGAGATCATCCGAATGGAAATAAATGACGAACTGGATCCGAGACTTCTTAAGCTTCTGACGACATCTCTAAAGATATCGAAGAAAGATGTATTCTCTGTCAGTGGTCCGATCGACCTTACTTTCCTTATGAAGGTCGTCGGCAAGATCAGCGACGATTTCCCGGAATTGTGCTATCACGCATTCCGTCCGGCCAAGCCGAAGATGTTCCCGGAAGGTATGAATATCTTTGATGCGATCCGTCAAAAAGACAGACTGGTACATCACCCGTATGAATCCTTCGATCCGGTCGTGGAGTTTGTTCGCCAGGCGGCCGTTGATCCGAAGGTCCTTGCAATCAAACAGACACTCTACCGTGTATCGAGCAGTTCACCGATCATCAAATCTCTTGCCGAGGCTGCACAGAATGGCAAGCAGGTCATGGTACTGGTTGAACTGAAGGCGAGATTTGATGAGGAGAACAACATCAACTGGGCGAAGATGCTTGAGAAGGCAGGCTGCCATGTTATCTACGGTCTTGTGGGACTTAAGACGCACAGTAAGATCACACTCGTCGTAAGAGACGAAGAGGACGGTATCCGGAGATACCTGCATCTTGCGACAGGAAACTATAACGATATTACCGCGAAGATCTATACCGACATCGGACTCTTTACCGCGTCAGAAACTTTCGGTGTGGATGCATCTGAATTCTTCAACACCCTGTCCGGTTTCTCGGAACCGCCGGAGTGGAAGAGGCTCATCCCCGCTCCGACGAAGATGAAGAACTATTTCCTTGGGAAGATCTCGCAGGAAGCCAAGAACGCCAGAGCCGGAAAGAAGAGCCGAATCATCGCGAAGATGAATTCGCTTGTAGATGCAAACATCATTGACGCGCTCTACGATGCATCGTGTGCGGGAGTGAAGATAGACCTGATCGTAAGAGGTATCTGCTGTCTGCGTCCGGGTGTGCCGGGTCTTTCGGAGAATATCACGGTACGATCCATCACCGGACGTTTCCTCGAGCACTCGCGTATATATTATTTCTATAATGAAGGACAGGAAGATATCTATCTTTCTTCCGCAGACTGGATGCCGAGAAACCTAATCCGCCGTGTCGAGCTTCTGTTCCCGGTCGAAGATCCGAACTGCAAAGCCCGCGTGATGGAAGTACTCGAAGTCGAACTGGAAGATACAGTCCGAAGTCACTTCCTGGACGCAGATGGAAGCTATCACAAACTCGATCTTCGCGGAAAACAGAAAATAGACAGTCAGGAAAAACTTCAGTTGTGATCTCTGAAAAACCTAGAGTTTGTCAGTATCGTTTGAGAAACTGTTGTGACAAAAGAACAAAAAGAGGAAAAAAATCTGAATTTTGTTGTGACAAATGACACACAGTGTGTTATTCTGTTTCTGTTGATAAATTGCGAAAGCAAATTAACGGAGGTAGAAAAAATGAAAAAGAAGTTTTTGAGCGTACTTCTTGCTGGCGCTATGCTGTTCTCAGTAGCAGTTGGCTGTGCTAAGAAGAAGGATGAGACCAAGGCAGAATCTCAGCAGTCAGCCCAGACCGGTGAGAAAGCAAAGATTGGTGTATCCATGCCGACAAAGTCCCTTCAGAGATGGAACCAGGATGGTGACAACATGAAGAAGGAACTCGAGGCTGCAGGTTTCGATGTTGAGCTCGCTTATGCGGACGACAAAGTTGACCAGCAGGTTAACCAGATCGAGACCATGATTAATGGCGGATGTAAGGTCCTCGTTATTGCCGCTATTAATGGTGACTCCCTTGGAACAGTTCTCGCTACAGCAAAAGAGAAGAATATCCCGGTTATCGCTTATGACCGTCTGATCATGAACTCTGACGCTGTTTCCTACTACGCTACATTCGACAACTACATGGTTGGTACGATTCAGGGCAACTACATTAAAGATCAGCTGAAGCTGGATACAGAAGCAGGTCCGTTCAACATTGAGCTGTTCACCGGTGACCCGGCAGACAACAATGCGAACTTCTTCTTCAGCGGTGCTATGGATGTCCTCAATCCGTACATCGAGCAGGGTAAGCTCGTAGTTAAGTCCGGTCAGAAGGAATTCAAGGATGTTGCTACATCCGGTTGGAAGTCTGAGAATGCTCAGAGCAGAATGGAAGCTATCCTTTCCGCTAACTATTCCGATGGCACACAGCTCGACGCTGTTATGTGCTCTAACGACTCCACCGCTCTCGGTGTTGAGGTTGCTCTCGAAGCTAACTACACAGGTAAGTACCCGATCATCACTGGTCAGGACTGTGATATCACAAACACCAAGAACATGATCGCCGGCAAGCAGTCCATGTCCGTATTCAAGGATACTCGTGATCTGGCTAAGCAGGTTGTTGTTATGGTTAAGGCTATCATGGAAGGTAAGGAAGTTCCGGTAAACAATACTAAGGACTACGACAACGGAATCCGTGTTATCCCGTCTTACCTCTGCGAGCCTGTATTTGCAGATGCTAACAACTACAAGACGATCCTTATCGACTCCGGTTACTACACAGAGGATCAGCTGAAGTAATCTTAGGTATTACATAAAGCAGTAAACTAATGACATGTTGAGTCCCCTTATATTTTGTAATGAGATTTAAGGGGGCTCTTCATGTAAAAACACTATGTGAATAGCTAGGAGGGATTAAATTGGCAAATATTTTGCTTGAAATGAGAAGTATCACCAAGACCTTCCCCGGCGTTAAAGCACTCGATAATGTAAATCTTCAGGTCGAAGAAGGAGAGATCCACGCACTGGTCGGGGAGAACGGTGCAGGAAAATCGACCCTGATGAAAGTACTTAGCGGAATCCATCCGTATGGTTCCTACGAAGGACAGATCTTGTACAATGGTGAAGAATGTCACTTTACGGGCACGAAAGATAGTGAGCGTAAGGGTATCGTAATTATTCACCAGGAGCTGGCACTGGTTCCTTATATGACGATCGGAGAGAACATGTTCCTCGGTAATGAGCGGGGTTCATCTCTGAAAATCAACTGGAATGAGACCTATGCCAAAGGTGACAAGTATCTGCGTGTTGTAGGTCTGTCGGAATCATCTCAGACACTGATCAAGGATATCGGTGTCGGTAAGCAGCAGCTTGTTGAGATCGCCAAAGCCCTGGCAAAACATGCGAAACTGCTGATTCTCGACGAACCGACTTCTTCTTTGAACGAAACAGAGTCCAAGCATCTTCTTGATTTGATGCTGAAGTTCAAAGAACAGGGAATGACTTCCATCATTATCTCGCATAAACTGAACGAGGTTTCTTATGTTGCAGATAAGATCACAGTTATCCGTGATGGAATGACGATCGAGACTTTGACAAAGGGCGTGGATGACTGCTCGGAGGCAAGAATCATCCGCGGAATGGTCGGACGTGAGATTTCGGATCGTTTCCCGAAGAGGGACAGCGAAATCGGTGATGTATGCTTCGAAGTTATGGACTGGAATGCATACCATCCGATCTATTCGGAAAGAAAAATCGTTGATAACGTAAGCTTTAATGTGAGGAAGGGCGAAGTGCTCGGAATTTCCGGCCTTATGGGTGCCGGCCGAACAGAGCTTGCGATGAGTATTTTCGGTAAGTCCTACGGAGATAATATCTCGGGAACGATCATTAAGGACGGCAAGGTCATCCATCTGAATTCCGTTCAGGATGCAATCAAGAATAAGATCGCATATGTTACGGAGGATAGAAAGGGTAACGGACTGATCTTAAGTAATGCCATCAAGACAAATACGACTCTCGCGAATCTGAGAGAAATCTGTTCGAGTGCCGGTGTTATTGACCGGGACAAAGAATATAAAGTCGCGGTGGAGTACAAGGAGAAACTTAAGACCAAGACGCCGTCTGTTGAACAGTTTGTAGGAAATCTGAGTGGTGGTAACCAGCAGAAGGTCCTGCTGTCCAAGTGGATGTTCGCGAAACCGGATATTCTTATTCTCGACGAACCGACACGAGGTATCGATGTCGGTGCGAAGTATGAGATCTACTGCATTATCAATCAGCTGGTCAGCGAAGGAAAATCAGTTATTATGATTTCCTCGGAGATGCCTGAGCTCCTTGGTATGTGCGACCGTATCTATGTCATGAGTGAAGGAAAGTTCGTCGGTGAACTGGATGGCAAGGAAGCTACCCAGGAGAAGATCATGGCGATGATCCTCAGCGCGGATGATGGTTCTCATCTGGTCAATGATGAAGATGCGCTTCTTGAAGAATCTATCAATTAAGGAGGTAGTGAGTGAATGAATTCCTCAAGTAAAGTTCTCGATTTTGTCAGAAAATACACGATGATCATTGCCTTGATCTTTGTAGTTGTTTTCTTCAGCGTAGCGACGAACGGAACACTGATCCGGCCAAGTAACGTAAACAACGTTATTGCCCAGAATGCTTATGTATTCGTACTGGCAACCGGTATGCTCCTTTGCATCCTGACAGGTGGTAACATCGACCTCAGTGTTGGTTCCGTTGTATGCTTTGTCGGTGCTGTAGGTGCAGTACTGATGGTTAACCAGGGATGGCATCCGGTTCTGGCGGTTCTTACGATGTTCGTCGTCGGTACGGTCATCGGAGCCTGGCAGGCTTTCTGGATCGCTTATGTGCGTATCCCGCCTTTCATCGTTACCCTGTCGGGTATGTTGATCTTCCGTGGTCTGAGTAATGTTATTCTCAAGAACGGTATGACGATCTCCGTTTCCAAGTACACAGGTTTTGTAAAAGCATTTGGCGGTGGCGCGGATTGCTATATTCCGGATTTTGTTAGTGAAACTCTTGTTCTAGGACAACTGGCACATATTACATGTATCGTAGTGACAACTCTTGTTATTGCTGCTTTCCTCGTAATTGCTGTTATCCTTTCAGAGAAGAAAAACCGCAAAAATGGTGTGGAATCGAGTTTCAAGAAGTGGATCATTAAGGTTGCTCCAGTCGTGGTTGCTCTGGTAGTTATCGGATTTGTTGCAGCCCGCTTTGTTCCGGACCCGCTCAGTAAATATGCTCTGAATTTTACATGTCTCTTTGCAACGGCAATCGCAATCGCAGTCTTTGTTGCAATGAATATCTCCAACCGCAACAAGAGATTGAGAAAACAGTATGAAGTAGAGAAGTTCACACCGTGGCTCGTCAAGCTTATTGCGATTTCGGTTGCTGTTGCAGCTTTCGGCTATCGTCTTTCCGAGCACAAGGGTATCCCGAACGTTCTTCTGATCGTTCTCGCGGTTGTAATCATCTATTCCTACATCACATCGAACACCAGAATCGGCCGTTACTTCTATGCGGTAGGTGGTAACGAGAAAGCGACAAAGCTCTCCGGTATCAACACCAACAAGGTATACTTCCTTGCATACACGAACATGGGCCTTCTGGCAGCTCTCGCCGGTATGATCGCGACCGCCCGTCTGACGACAGCGACCGCTCAGGCCGGACAGAACTACGAGATGGATGCTATCGCATCCTGCTTCATCGGTGGTGCTTCCGCTTACGGCGGAATCGGTACAGTTCCGGGCGTTATCATCGGTGCTCTCCTGATGGGTGTTATCAACCTCGGCATGAACACCATGCACGTTGACCAGAACATGCAGCAGGTAGTTAAAGGTCTCGTACTTCTCGCAGCCGTTATCTTCGACGTAGTCAGTAAGCGTGGCGGTAAACTCATTGCGAAGAATACCTGATCGGTATTTCATAAAAAAAGAGATCCTGCGGCCGCAGATTCAAAGGAATCTGCGGTCGCTTTTTATGCCTGAAATTGCAAGATGGGCATAAACAATGGTAAAATAACTGGAAATGGCCTTTTTGACCAAATGAACAGATCCGGGAGCTATTTGCCATGTTTTCTATCGTGATGCCCGCCTACAATGAGGGCGCACATATCTATGAGAATCTTCTCAAGACCAATGAGATTGTTTCTTCTTTCTGCAATGATTTCGAGATCGTATGCGTCAATGACGGAAGTAAGGATAATACGGAAGCCGAGATCAAGAGAGCTTCGGAAGAATGCCCGAATATCCGCATGATCTCCTATACTCCCAACGGAGGTAAAGGACACGCCATCAAGACCGGCGTTCTCGCAGCAAAAGGAGACCGCATCGGTTTTCTGGATTCGGATCTCGATCTTTCCCCAGACCACTTTAAAGATTTCCTCGAGCATATGGATCAGGAAAAAGCCGATGTCGTTATCGGATCTAAGATGCATAAGGAATCCCAGCTGGAGTATCCTTTTATCCGCAAGTTTGTCAGCTTCGGCTACTACGTCATGTTACGGGTGCTTTTCCATCTGAAAGTGCATGATACGCAGACGGGCGTGAAAGTATATCGCGGCGATCTTCTGAAATCGATCGTACCGGATGTCATTACCAAGGGCTTTGCGTACGATATCGAGCTTCTCGCAGTTGCAAATGAGATGGGCGCGAAGATCATCGAGCGTCCGATCCGGCTGGTATTCACAAGAGAAGGCGGATTCTCGAGGATCCGTTTCAAGGATATCTGGCTTGTCTTTAAGGATACTTTCAAGATCAAGAAGAAGGTAAGGAAAATCAGAAAAGAACGCAGAAAGGCGGAGAAGAATCATGGCTGATAAGTACGATTATCTGGTAGTTGGTGCCGGTCTTTACGGAGCAGTCTTTGCCCATGAGGCGAAGGCACGAGGAAAGAAAGTCCTCGTTATCGAGAAACGCCCGCATATCGCAGGAAACGTGTATTGTGAAGACGTAGAGGGCATCAAGGTACACACCTATGGCGCGCATATCTTCCATACCAATAACAAAGAGGTGTGGGAGTATCTGAACCAGTTCACTGCGTTCAACCGCTTTACGAACAGCCCGGTCGCGAACTATAAGGGTGAACTCTTTTCGCTTCCTTTTAATATGTACACATTCAATAAGATGTGGGGCGTCGTAACGCCGCAGGAGGCCATGGCGAAGATTGAAGAACAGAAGGCCGAGATGGCGGGAAAAGAACCGGCAAATCTTGAAGAGCAGGCAATCTCCCTGATCGGACGTGACATCTTCGAAAAACTTGTTAAAGGCTACACGGAGAAACAGTGGGGAAGAGACTGCAAGGATCTTCCGGCGTTCATCATCAAGCGCCTTCCCGTGAGACTTACCTTCGATAACAACTACTTCAATGCTCTGTATCAGGGTATCCCGGAGAAGGGCTACACCAAGATGGTGGAGAACATGCTTCAGGGGATCGAAGTGAAACTTAATACCAATTATCTCGACGAGAAAGAGAAGTGGAATTCGATGGCGGACAAGGTCGTCTACACAGGTCCGATCGATGCCTACTTTGACTATGCCCTCGGATATCTGCAGTACCGCTCGGTACGCTTTGAGAACGAACTTCTCGATACACCGAACTTCCAGGGTAATGCTGCAGTCAACTATACGGACAGAGAGACTCCGTGGACCCGTATTATCGAGCACAAGTGGTTCACATTCGGAAAGGACGAAGACGGCAACGATCTTCCGAAAACGGTCATCAGCCGTGAATACAGTTCTGAATGGAAGCCGGGCGATGAACCGTATTACCCGGTTAACGACGAGGCAAATGGAACACTGTATACCCGTTACAGGGAACTGGCGGACAAGGAAGAGAAGATCATTTTCGGCGGACGTCTCGGCGAGTATAAGTATTATGATATGGACGCTGTTGTCGCTTCAGCGCTGTCTATGGTCAAAAAAGAACTGAAGTGATACATTGATAGTAATTTGCAGGAGGATCCGGGAGGAAAGAAAATGGATAATCTGTATTTAGTAATGCCGGCATATAACGAAGAGGCGAACATCGAGTCAGTCGTGTCCGCCTGGTACCCCATTCTTGAGGGTAAGGGCGAGGGTTCCCGACTGGTCGTCGCTGACAGCGGAAGCGTCGATAAGACACGTGAGATCCTTGTTTCTCTAAAGGAGAAGTACCCGAAACTCGAAGTGCTGCCCGATACACTGAAACAGCATGGACCGAAGCTGATTGCACTTTATAAGTACGCGATTGCCCAGGGCGCAGATTATATCTTCCAGACAGACTCTGACGGACAGACGAATCCGGCTGAATTCGCGGCATTCTGGGATCTTAGAAACCAGTATGATGCCATCCTCGGTAACCGTGTGGTAAGAGGCGACGGTAAGTCCAGAAAACTCGTCGAGAAGTTCCTGTGCTTCCTTCTGAGACTGCACTTCGGCGTAAAGGTCAAGGACAGTAATGCGCCTTTCCGTCTGATGAAAGCTTCCCTCGTCAATAAATATGTGGGACGCTTCAAGGAGGACTATAACCTTCCGAACGTTATGCTGACGACATTCTTTGCATACTATGACGAGAAGTACACACTTCGTGAGATTACATTTAAGCCGCGTCAGGGTGGAAAGAACTCCATCAACATCAAGAAGATCTTCAAGATCGGCTGGGCGGCCCTCGCGGACTTCCGTGCATTTAAGAAAGAAATGAAAGCGGAAAAGAAAAGGAATAAATAAGTCCGTTTTTAGGAAAAAGGATCTGAAGAAATATGAAGGATAAAGAGAAGAAAGAAAGCGGTCTCGGACAGCTTAAGGGCGACGCGCCGGAAAAGGAAACTTCTGCCGATAAGGCGGAACTCGGCGAGAAACTGAGAGCGGCATCTTCCGCCGGAGCAAAGGCCGGCAAGAAGGCTGCGAAGCCGGCCGGTCAGAAGTCTGACGACGCTGAACAGAAGGAGCCGGTCGAGAAGAAGGAGCCGGTCGTGGCGGATCCTGCAATTGCGAAGATGACCCGCCAGGAAGCGATCGAGTACTTCAATCTTCCGGCATCTGCAAGCAAGGAAGAACTTGACGAGCGTTTCTGGAAACTCGGAAAGACCTACCGCGCGCAGCAGGATGAACAGAAGCTTGCTGATATTGCACTGGCATACAGTATCGCCAGCGGTGAAAGAGACAGAAAAGCCGAAGAGAAAAAAGAAGAGACCGAAGCGAAGCATATTCTCGGAAAGACAAAGACACAGTGGAAAGATTTCTTCCATTATGAAGGATGGAAGTTTATTGTGGCTATCGCCGTGATCATCGCAGGCTGGGCATTTATCCAGTACTACTTTATCGCGCCGAAAGTCGATGTCCGTATGGCATCTATCGGTCATTTCCAGCAGGATACATCCATCATGGAGTATTACTTTAAGGAGAATCTCGGATGCAAGAATCCGGAAGTCCGTGATGCTGATGTTGCTTCCGGTGATGCTGAGAACGAGCAGGTCGACGAGTACGGAGTGCAGAAGGCCACAAACATGATGGCCGTTCATCCGGACATTCTCGTTTTTGATGCACCGACTGTGCCTGTATACGTCAACAGCGGTGATCTCTATCCGCTCGATGATGTGTATGAGAAGATGAAGGCAACCTGGTCGAAGGAAGATCTCGACCGCTTAGAGCCCTATTACTACTCAAAGTCGAAATTCTACGAAGAATACCTTCCGGATATGCCGGATACCTATAAGGATGCGATGGAGCCGCTGAAGGAAGAAGACTACATCGAGCATGTCTACGGCTTTATTATCCGCGACAAAATCGACCAGGCTTCTCTGGGATACAAGATCCTCTGGAAGGATCCGAATGTGGACCGCATCATTATCGTCGGTGTCGGCGCGGGATCAAGTGATCTGGAAAAAGCACTTGAGCGTACGCAGCAGATCCTTCAGGATATCGATATCCTGCGTGAGGATTATCTTCTGGATCATCCGTACGCGGAGTCTGAGGACTGATTCTATTTCTTTATTTTCAGGAGTTGTCTTTAAGAAGACGGATATCTTCTTCCGTGAGAGCATACATCTCGCCGGGAAGCTGTCCGTCTTTTAATGTCAGCGTGCCGATGCGCTCGCGGTGAAGTGCTTCGACGGATCTTCCGGTCGAGGCGATCATGCGCTTGACCTGATGTGTCTTTCCCTCAGTAAGGATAAGACGGCACTTGTGGTCGGGGAGGAGCTCAAGCTTTGCAGGTTTTAGCTTCTCCGGCGCGTGTCCTTTTTCCATAAGCGTCATGCCGCCCGCAAAGAGTTCTTTTTCCTTATCGGTAAGTTCATCTCCGGAATAGGTCACCAGATAGGACTTCTCACGATGGTATTTCGGGCTTGTCAGACGGTGCGAAAGATCACCGTCGTTCGTCAGAAGCAGGACGCCTGTGGTGTGGTAATCCAGTCTTCCGACAGGAGAGATCTTCTTCGTTTTCAGCTGGGGAGGAAGCAGATCTCCGACGCAGGGAAGACGGTCATCAGTCATGGCCGTCAGATATCCGTCCGGTTTATTCAGACAAAAGTACAGATACTCGCTGGCCTCGATCGGTTCTCCGTCAAGCGTGATGCTGCCTTTCATTTCTTCCGTGACAGAAAAGCCCGGATCACGAATGACTTCGCCATTCAGACTCACGCGTCCGTGACGGAGAAGATCCTTGACCTCAGACCTGGTTCCATATCCCGAATTTGCCAATAATTTGTCCAATCTCATGCTCGTATTATAACAAAATAGCCACATTTCCGCGCGTGAAAATGTCAATTCCTGTGATATAATAAATATGTAAGATTCAAAATGAGGAGTACTATGGCCGCAAGTATTATCAACATTAAAGAAGGTATGCCGAAAGTGGATGTTGCCACCCGTAAATTACGGTTGGAACTTAATACTTTGCGCCGTGTCGGAGTCAATCAGGTCAAGATCATTCATGGTTACGGTTCTACCGGAAAGGGCGGCATGATCAAGAAAGCCACCCATGAGATCCTGCGTACGATGCAGAGCGAAGGAAAGATCAAGGCTTTCTGTCCGGGCGAGCAGTTCGGACCTTTTGAGACGCTCGGCCGATCCATGGTCGAGAAGTGCCCGGCATTCCGAAACGATCCTGACTGGGCGAAGGCCAATGATGGTGTGACCATCGTACTCTTAAGATGAAGATTTCCTGGAACGATTTTGTAGAGCAGTGTCAGAACTGTCAGGCATGTGATCTGGCGGCGACGAGGACGAATGTCGTGATCTACCGCGGCAGTGTTGTTGCGCCGGTCATGTTTGTCGGCGAGGGTCCGGGAGCGACCGAGGATGAGCAGGGGTTGCCGTTCGTCGGACAGGCAGGACGCCTGCTGCAGCTTCTTCTTGATGCCCAGGGATTTACCGCCAATGATTATCACATCGCAAATGTCGTTAAGTGCCGTCCGCCGGAGAACCGTGTGCCGACGGATCAGGAGGCTTCCGCATGTAAGAAGCTCCTGGGTACGCAGATCCTGATCTGCAAGCCGAAGATCATCGTACTTCTCGGCAAGACAGCTTATACACTCTTTACCGGTGATAAGAACGCGAAGATGACGCAGATCCGCGGTGCTTTTATTGAAAAGAACGGATACCTGATCCTTCCTACGTTCCACCCGGCGTATATTCTCCGGAATAATAATGAGCGCATCAAGCTCTGGAAGGACATCGAGCTGGTAAGGAGAAAAGCCGAGGAGATGGGACTGATAGCGCCTCTGCCCGTGCAGCCGGATATGCCGACGGAGCGTCCTTCTTCAAAAGGATAAGCGGGAAGAATACTTATCAAGCAAATTTTCACGTCCTCGGGGCAAAAAGGTATTGCACTATCTAACGACTTTTGATATACTTTCAACCGTTGATTTACAACATTGCCGAATTGTGTAAGGGTAGCACTCCGGTTTCTGGCACCGTCTGTCTGGGTTCGAATCCTAGTTCGGCAGCCACAAGGCTGTTTCTTCGAAAGAAGAAACAGCCTTTCTTTTACTTCTGGTATAATCCCCCTGTTCTTTTGCGCGGAAGAGGCGCATACTTGAATAGTAACAAGCGGAAAAGAGGTGTGTAAAATGGCAAATACAACTCCGCCGTGGATCGATGAGATCCCGGAAGGCGACTTTATTACTACAGAACCATCGTATGAGACGGGCAAGCTTTTTGACCGGTTTAAGAATGATCAGGCAGAAGGCCTGAAATACTATTTCTTTGATCCGTCTGAGCACGGATTTCCGAAGAAGAACGACTATCCGCTCCTTATCTTCCTGCACGGCGGCTCCAATGCGCTTGTCGGTGAACTCTGTATCAACTATACCGGTGCGGAGCTTTATGCCTCGGATGATTATCAAAAAGCACTGGGCGGCGCATATATCCTGATCCCGATCGCAAATGAATACAGACTCGATAATGGTAAATATGCGGGCAGCTGGGATGAAACCTATATAGATCCCGTTATGAAGCTTGTGGATGTTTTTATAGAGAAATACACAGACGGCGTCGGGGTGAAATTCCTTCTGGGAAATTCGGCAGGCGCAAGGTTTACATTTGCTCTGGCGACACATGCTCCGGATAAGTTCGATGTACTTGTCCCGGTCGGAACGGACGCGATCCCGGATGACGATGTCATGGATGAACTGGAACGAAACGGAGTGACACTGTTCTTTGCCGACGGGTTGCGTGATGAGATCGTAAGCCATGAGAAGATCGAGGCAAGACGATCCCGCATGGAGAGAATGAAAAACAGCTTCATCTATACACCGGAATGGGTCAGAAACGCGGATAAGGGTATCGCTTCGATCAACTTCGGATTTGAGATGGGACAGCACTGCCTGATGAACGGCGTGCAGTCAAATCTGATGTTCCTGGACGGAACTCCGATGGATCCGAGACTTCCGGACGGAATGACCGGATGGATGGCTCGGGAATTGAAAAGACGGGCAGCGGAAAAATAGGCGTTGTTTTTACTTTTTCTCATAAATGAAAAGAAATGAAAGAAAAATCGTTGACAATTGGCGATTCCCTCTTTAATATTATTTTCATTCCAGATGGTGATTATATAGGGGGAAGATATGATCAACGTTGAAAGAAGAAAGCGAATCTTAGAGATATTGGAGAAAGAGAGCCGTGTATCGACGACTGATCTTCAGGAGTGTCTCGGTGTGACCGGTGCGACTATCCGGTCTGACCTTCGGGATCTTGAGCGGGAGGGCGCGATCGTGCGCTATCACGGCGGAGCCCGCATTTCCGATTCCGTGAAGCAGTCTTCTAACCCTGAAAACTATATGCTCCGTTCCGTAATGAGTGTGGCGGAGAAGACGGCGATCGGAAGAGAAGCCGGTAAGTTTGTTCATGAGGGTGAGACGATCTTTATTGACGCAAGTTCCACGACCTTCCACATGATCCCTTTTATCAGCAATCTTGACAATATCACTATCGTTACTAACGGTATCCATACCGCGATGGAGATCCAGAGATACAGTAACTTCCGCACGGTATTAGTCGGCGGCGTTCTTCGTCCGCACTCCGGCGCGATCGAGGGGCTTCTCTGTGAGGAGATGCTGCGGCGCATCAGCGGCGACAGTTATTTTGTATCGGGAAACGGATTCTCGCTGACATCCGGTCTTACGGGACATAACTTCTATGAGCTTGAACTGAAAAAGCGCTTTGCAGAGAAGTGCAAGCGCTGCATCGCACTCGTAGACTCTTCCAAGCTGAATCAGGATTCGACATCTTCTTTTATTCCTGCGGAAAAGATCGATGTGCTGATTACCGACGCCGGCATCTCGGATGAACTTGCTCAGGAGATCCGCGACTTCGGTATCGAGCTGGTCATTGCACCGAAATAATCTATTTATTCTGTTCGTCGGCAGCTACGATCTTCTGCTTTAACTGCTTAGGCGTGATATGCCTGTGTTTCTTAAACTGCGTAATGAAATAACTGGACGTGCTGAATCCCGTATCCAGCGCGATCTGGCTGATGCTCTTCGATGAAGTGATCAGGAGTTTTTCTGCCTCGGTCAGTCTTACATAGAGCAGATAGTCAGAGAATGTCTGTCCGACGGCATGACGGAAGAACCGCGAGAAGTAGCTATAGCTCATGTTGCACATTTTTGCCATCTTCTCGGCGAGGACCGGCTGCATATAATTCTCGTGAATATAGTCCAGAACCTCGTTAAGACGAAGGATGTCTTCCTGGCGGATGCCGGGTGAAGAGTAGACGGAGATGCCGTTCTTCTCCATGCGGCGCAGATACCAAAGGAAGATCCGGCAGATGTCCGCGCGGATCGCCAGCTCATAGCCCGGTGCCTGCTCGGTGAACTCTTTGTGATAATCCCTGATATAGTCCGGAATATGTGTGTTCTCAAGTTCTTCCTTTCTGGCAAGAAGAGAGAATGTGTTGTTCTTTCCAAGATCTCTGGTCGTCGACATAAGGAACGGCAGGAGATACTTCGCTCCGGTGGAATAGGCGGAAGAGAAGAAGAATACAGTGGGATCGAACTGCAGGCAGTAATACTCGCAGGGCTCGAAATGATGAAATGCATGGACTTCGTTAACGTTGATCAGGAGCATGTCTCCTGCATTGACTTCGATGTCCTGATCGGCCATGGATGCAGAGAATCTGCCGCGGATCCCGTAAATTATCTCAACAAAATCGTGATAATGCGGAGGGATCTCACGGCAGAGGTTTCCATCTTCTAAAAAATGCAGACAGCTGGCAATGGCGTCATGCAGCTGAGGACGGTGAAGGTCCTCGTATAAAGCGTTTTCCGTTGTTTTGCTCTTCTGATAAGCCATGGGTATTTTTCGCTCCGTTTATCTATTGTTCTTGATAAATAACATGTTCAGAATACCACTGTAAGCAAAAAAATGGAAGAATTATGACAAAATTACGATATGTTCATGCCGGTTCCGCGATTCCTGCATTGATGAGAAGATAATGCATCTCCAAAGAGACCAGCTCAATGAACTGAACAGGGGAGACGCCCAGAGTACGCAGAATCGAATAGAGCATGCGGACAGTGGGATTGGCCTTTCCGCCCTCGATCCTGCAGTAGTAGGAGAGATTGATCCCGGATCGCTGCGCAACGGAGAACTGGGACAAGTCGTTCTTTTTTCTGAGGCTTCTGATCACCTGGCCCATTATGATCAATTCATCCATAAGAGATTCCTCCTTTCCGTAAGTATTTCGTGTATGTATATGATATAAGCGTACTGATATATGCGTAAATGATATAAGCAATATATTCAGGTGTAATTTCGTCTTTGACCGAACGAAGTATAAAGATTATTGTTTTCACTCATATAAATATGTTTATATGCGAAATCCGGGAAAGTTGTCGTATAATATAATAGAATGAGTATCTATGTGAGGTAGCTAGCGATATGGCGCAAGGTAATGATATACGTCTTCCGTCCTGGATCTCTCCGGGAATGGTCTTCCAGCAGGGAGTTCCGGTTGTTCTCCGAGGTAAAGTGACATCCCCTTCGGTTCCGGTAACACTGGAGGTTATGAAGGATCCTACGGATGGCCGTAAGGTATCCAAACTCGATACGGATTATGGTGTCATCTTAAGTCTGGAGACAGTTTCTGAGGAAGATGGTTCTTTCCGTTTCACGCTTCCGCCTTACCGTTCGTCGACGGACGCATATACACTTGCTTTTCATACTCTTACTGATGCCTTAACGATCGAGGACTGCCGATGCGGCGATGTCTGGGTCATGTTCGGCGGACGTCCGCTGGCGGCATCGATCAAGGAGACGGCGGCACCGAGAACGCCTTTGAAGAAGGACGTTATGCCGCTTCTGCGTTTCTATTCGCCTGCGAAGGGTGTACTCGACGGAAACGACGAGCTTTCCTACGAGCCTGTTCTTACGGAAGAAGATACCAAGTGGATCCGTATCCGTGATACAAAAGAACTCGCCAATGTTTCATCGGTGGCATTTTCCTACGCGTATCACCTTGCGGAGCAGCTTCACTATCCGGTCGGTATCCTGGATCTGGCCCAAGAGTATGCGCCGATCTACCGGTGGCTGTCCCACGACGGCATCGATAACAACGATAAGATCCGCGAGTACCTCGAAGAGAGAAACCTCTATTTCGACGAGGATGGCTGGCGTGCCAATATCGCCCGCCTCAACGACAGAAAGAATGCGATCGTAACAGGCGATATCCTGAAAGACGACGAAGATGGTGAAGCGACCAGCGAAGAGTCTTTCGTATTTGAAGATGAAGAGAAGGCCGATGTACCGATCGATCCGGAGGGCGCGCTTGCTTTCGAGGACCTGAAGGCAGGAAAACCCGAAGATGCGGCTGAAGCTAAGGACGACGAAGAGCCGTCTTCCGAAAACGAAGAAGTTTCTTCGGAAGAGGACGATGATGACGCTCCGCCGCTTTCTTTCCCGACCGAGGAACTGGCTCACTTTGAGAAGAAGAATAACCATGACCTTTTGAACTCGATCATCCCGTCTGCGGAGACCGTTATGACAGAGACACTGGTGGCCGAGTCGGCCCACCGTCCGCTCGTCGGACCGCAGGACATGATGAGTGTGTTCTTTAACCAC
This sequence comes from Clostridiales bacterium, assembly GCA_024695545.1. Next base: position 21,275 of record JAILHZ010000021.1, on the reverse strand, counting down.
CGTCTCGCGCCGCTGTGCGACACGAGTATCCGTGGTATCGTTTTCGCGCCGGATGCGTCTGACGCGCAGATCGGTGATCTTTATACCACGATGGTCCGCCAGCTCCTGATCGATCTGGCAGGGGTGTTTGGTCCCCGTGAGATCGAGGATAAGAACCAGGTACCTTCGTTTATTATTCTTCAGCTGCATCCGGATGCGATGGATCCGGAAGAGCCATATCGTCACGTCGAGTTCAATGAACGGCTCTGCGCGATCAGAAGAAGATTCCCGATGCCGATCGGTATCCTGGGTCAGCACGACCTTCTGATCCCGGACAAGACCGTGTCCTTTACGATCGGACGAAGACTCTCATGTATCGCACTGGGCCTTCACTTTACGCCGAAGATGCCGGCTTCCTCGCCGGAGTGTGTCGGTGTCGAGGTGATCGGAAATAAGGTCATGCTGTCCTTCGATAATATGGTCGACGGACTGCGCCTTTCGGAGAATGAATCGGTGCTCCGCGGATTTGCCGTCTGCGATGAGAGCCGTGTCTATGTTCCGGCGCAGGCACGTATCCTTCACGGAGTGCGTGCCATGGTCTGGAATGATGATGTGCTCGATCCGGTAGGTGTTACCTACGGTTATTCGCCGATCCCGCATCAGGCGACATTCAGAAACCGTATCGATCTTCCGGTACTTCCTTTCCGCTTCGACAAGATCCCGTCGGAATACTGCCCGGATCTGACGTTCACGGCATGTGAAGACATCACGTTCACCGGCAAGAAGGACTGGGACAGTGATTTTGAAAAACTCGAGACCTATCAGATAACGAAGGGCAAGGCCACGATCTTCCGTGAGGTTATGAATAAGACACAGGGCGCGGCATCGCTGCGCATCGAGTACGAACCGGAGAACAGCCTTCTGTCCTTCGGACCTGTGCTCTCGTATGCGTCCGTCATGGCGCCGCTCCGTTTCTCGAAGGCCAGAAGGATCTGCCTGGATATCTTTAATCCCGATCAGTGTGAGAAGACTATGCAGATCTCGGGATTCCGCGGAGAGACTACGATCCAGATCGGTCTGAGATGGCAGACGATCTCGCTGAACTGGGCATCTTTTGATGACATGGAGATCAGCAATCTCGTCTTTACGATCTTCGACAGACAGAGATCCGGCGCGATCTATATCGACAATATCCGATTCCTGCCATAAGGCAAAAAGAAGGGGGGGCATACGCATGGTTGAAGATCTTCTTCCGGCATTTGAAAAAAGTTTACTGGAATCCTCAGGTTCGATACCGGTAGTGTTTGAAGGCGTGGAACATTGTTACGAGACATCTACGCCCTTTCCGACAGCCAGCCGTCATACTACCCATGAGCTTCTTTATTTAAGAAGAGGCAAGTGTGAGTTCGTCATTAACGGAAAGACCGTGCATGTGACGAAGGGAACCACCCTGATCATCCGTCCGCAGGTCATGCACTCCGTAAGAGTGGTCGAAGGACCGGCCGACATGGTCGTTCTTTACTTCGGATTTTCTTCCGATATTGCAAAAGCACAGCAGGCGCTCCTTTCAAAGCCGAAGGACACGCAGCCGATGGCCAACGGACGTCTCAGAGGCGGCCCGACAGTGCCTTTCCTGCAGGAAAATGTCGCAGCGGTACCGCTCGAGAACTTCTTTGACTTTGCCCAGGGCGAGAACGCGATCGGCGACGCTTCGGATTATCTGATCATCTCCGGTAAATCCCGTCAGGCGATCGGAGTCCTCGCGGAGCGCATCATGCGTGAGAGCCGTTCGGACATGTATGCCAAGGACATGATGATGCAGCTTCTGACGATGGAACTTCTGATCACGCTTTCCCGAGCACTTCGGGAAGAGTGGGAAGAGAGCCTCCGCGTGAAGAACGGCAAGGCAAGAGAGCTCGTGCTCATCGCCAGGGATTATCTGGATGAGAACTACGACAGAGGCGTAACGGTCGCCGAGACCGCAGCATACGTCTTCCTCAGTCAGGGTTACTTTACCAGAGCTTTTCGCGATGAATTCGGCATCAGCCCGATGAACTACCTCATGCAGATCAGAATCGATGCGGCGTGCCGTCTCCTGACACAGAAAGAGATCAAGGTCAGCGGCATCGCAACGCAGGTCGGATTCAGCAGCCCGCAGAGATTTAACGTTGCTTTTAGAAAACAGAAGGGCATGACGCCCATGGAATACAGACATATGTACACAGAGTAAGGAGATATGGGGAACATGAGTATTTACGATGACGATTTCCGCGTACCGGAGGAAAGCAGAAAGGGCATGGACCTCCCGCGGATCGAACGGGCCGTAAGAGAGATCCTGATCGCGGTCGGCGAAGATCCGGACAGAGAGGGACTTCTTGAGACACCGAACCGTGTGGCAAGGATGTACGGGGAGGTATTCTCCGGACTTCACAGAGATATCAGCAAGGACATCAAGACTTTTACATCGGATAACGATGAGATGATCCTGATCGGCGATATTCCGTTCTACTCTATGTGTGAGCACCATCTTCTGCCTTTCCACGGAAAAGCACACGTCGTTTATGTTCCGAGAAACGGGAAGATCCTGGGCCTTTCGAAGGTCGCGCGTATCGTGGATACGCTTTCCAGGAAGCCACAGCTTCAGGAGAGACTGACGTCCGAGATCGCCGATACGATCCAGCAGGCGGTCGATGCGATGTCGGTATGTGTCGTGCTTGAGGCAGAGCATCTCTGCATGACGATGCGAGGCATCAGAAAGCCGGGCAGTAAGACTGTAACCTCGGCGATGCGCGGCGGATGCCGTTCGGACGCAAGGACCCGCTCCGAGGCGCTCGCGCTCATCAACCGTCCGCGGAATACCCTGTGATCGGAGATGAATGTGGCATGCCGGAAAACAAGATGAGAACAACCTGGACCCTCAGGGACAGAACGCTCGACTACGGTAAGAAGATCCTGGTGATGGGCATCTTAAATGTCACACCGGATTCTTTTTCCGACGGCGGAAATTTTTATACGCCGGAGAATGCCCTTGTTCAGGCAAAAGCACTTGTAGAGGACGGCGCGGATATCCTTGATATCGGTGCAGAGTCCACACGCCCGGGATCCGAGAAGATCTCGGCGGATGAGGAGCTTTCGCGCCTGATCCCGGCTCTCCGTATCATCAGAGAAGCGGTCGATGTACCGATTTCAATCGATACTTATAAGAGTAAGACCGCAAGGGAAGCCCTAAAGTTTGGCGCGGACATCATCAACGATGTCTGGGGACTGCTTTACGATCCGGATATGGCGGAGGTCGTTGCCGAATCCGGCGCCGGTGTGGTCGTCATGGCCAATTACTTCGATGAGAGGATATTCAAAAGATCCGGCGACATCGTCGATGACTGCCTTGCTTACTTTGAAAAGAGCCGGAAAGCCGCTGAAAATGCGGGGATCGCGGAAGAGAAGATCCTCTACGATCCGGGCATCGGCTTCGGTACGAATACCGAGGAATCCATCAAACTGATCCGCTCTATCGGAAAGATCCAGAAAGAGGGATACCCGCTTCTGATCGGTCCTTCGAGAAAGCGCTTCGTCGGCGAAGTATTAAACGGTGCTCCTGCACTCGAAAGAGATGCGGCAACAGCGGCTGTTTCGCTGTTCTGTCAGGATCAGGCGGCGGCCTGTGTCCGTGTGCATAACGTATTTGAGACATCTTCGGCACTTGCGATGCACCTCGCGCTTAAGGGAGAATGAAATGGATAAGATCGTTCTGAAAAACATGCGCTTTATCAGCCACTCCGGAGTGCTTCCCGAAGAGAAGGAAAACGGACAGGAGTTTGTGATCACCTTAACTCTCGAAGTGAAGGATATACCTGCCTGCCGGACGGACATACTTGATGACACCGTGAACTATGCAGCCGTATTCGCACTCGTTAAGGACTATGTCGAGAACGTATCGTGCGACCTGATCGAGTACATGGCCGGGAGCATCATAAGCAGGGTCATGAGTGCTTTTTTCACGGTGGAGAGAATCACCTGCGAGATCCAGAAACCTAAGGCGCCGATCGACGGCGAATTTGACTATATGAGCGTTATCATCAAGAGGTCTCGGACAGAATGGGAGACAGAAGAATGAGTCAAGCATATCTTTCTTTAGGAAGCAACATGGGAGACAGGCTGGATAATCTTGCCCGCGCGGTGGCACTTCTTGACCGGCAGGATGGAAGTGTGACGGTCGTTCAGGTCTCGCCGGTATTTGAGACGAAGCCGGTCGGATATAAGGAACAGGATGATTTCCTTAATATCTGCGTGAAGGTCGAGACGACACTCGAGCCGCTCTCGTTGCTGTCGCTTTGTAACCGCATCGAGGAAGCGCTTCACAGGGAGAGAAAGATCCGGTTCGGTCCGAGGACGATCGATGTGGACATTCTGACCTATGACGATCTTCAGATGACGACACAGCGCCTGACGATCCCGCATCCGAGAATGAAGGAGAGAGCCTTCGTCCAGGTGCCGCTCCTTTACATGAACGGGGCCAACAAAGTGCCCGAGGAATGGGCGGAAGAAGTGCGTTTCTACGGGGTCCTTCCGAAGGTCGCAGTTGAATGAAAAGGGAAAACCGATATAATAGAGATATTCAGTTCCGTAACTCAAGTGGAGGTAAGAAATGAACGAACAGGAGAATAAGAAGGTCAATCCGGCTCCGGCGGCAGGTCCGTCCAACGGCCAGCCCTCGAATGGCCAGCAGGCCCCGAGAAATAACGGTAACCGCAACAGAAGAAGAAAGCCGAACAACTATAACGGCGGAAACCGTGAGCGGAACAATAACAATAATAACTATAACCGTAATAACAATAACCGTTCCGGCGGTGAAGGTAACCAGAACCGCGAACGCCGTCAGGACAACCGTGACGACAAGCGTCAGGAGAATAGAGAGAGAGCCGGTAACGGTTCCGAGAAGAGAGAGAACCGTCAGAGAAACCACGGCCGGAACAATGCTGACCATCGCGAGGGCAGGGAGCAGAAGAACTGGAACCGCCGTCGTCCTGCAGAGGAGACCGTAGAGGATATCCGTAAGGATAACGAGCGTATCGAGAAGGACATCTGGCTTGAAATTGCCAGCATCCACTCGGTGAAACTGGACTGATATTTGATATAATAGAAATGACGATCAAGGAGGAGAAAGCGCGAATGAAGGGTTTGTTTGTAACCTTCGAAGGAATAGACGGTTGCGGTAAGACGACCCAGATCGAGCTTCTCTCGAAAGATCTTTCGGAAGCCGGGATCCCCTATGTTCTGATACGTGAGCCGGGCGGAACGGCAATCGGCGAGAAGATCCGGACCATCCTTCTCGATAAGGCAAACACCGGGATGGATGAACGTACTGAGCTTCTGCTTTATGAGGCAGCCCGTGCGCAGATCGTCAGGGAGAAGATCCTTCCGGAATTAGAAGACGGGAAGGTCGTCATCTGCGACCGTTTCTTCGACTCGACCGTAGCCTATCAGGGTTACGCCAGAGGCCTGAATCTGGAAGATATCGATTTTCTGAATAGCTGGAGTGCGGCCGGGATCAAGCCCGACATCACGTTCCTTCTGGATCTTGATGAGAAGACGGCATATGCGCGCCGTCACGGCAGATCCGATGAGGAAGACCGTCTGGAGGCAGAGGGACTTTCCTTCATGAAGAGAGTGCGCGACGGATATCTCGCGCGGAGCAAGGGTGAACCGAGATTTAAGGTGATCCCTGCGACACAGACACCGGAGCAGATCTACAAGCAGATCCGAGAAACTGTCTGGGAGGTACTTGGGAAATGAAATTAGTATTTGCAATCGTACATGACGAGGATACGCCCCGTCTGATGGCTGAACTGAATAAAGCAGGTTTCCGTGTGACAAAGCTGAATTCTTCCGGCGGATTCCTCCGTTCCGGTAACACGACACTGATGATCGTTGTTGAGACTGATAAACAGCAGGAAGTTCTGGATCTGATCCGTAAGTATTCTTCTTCCAGAAAGTCTGCGATCAATTCCACGATGGCTCCGTCCCCGATGGGTGGCGAGTGTATGCCGTATCCCGTGGATGTTACGGTCGGCGGTGCAACGGTCTTCGTCGTGAACGTAGAACAGTTTGAAAAGATGTGACATATGGCTTTTTCAGAACTGATCGGACAAAATCAAGCAAAACAGCGCCTCGGAGTGGCCCTTACCGGCGAACCGGGGCACGCTTTTTTATTGGTCGGACCTTCCGGCATCGGCAAAAAGACCCTCGCAAGAGAATTTGCGAAGGGCCTTCTCTGCGCACACCCGACAGCGGACGGTGCCTGCGGAACATGCCCGAACTGCCACTATATGCAGGCAGGTACACATCCGGACTATAAGGAACTCCTTCTTCCTGCCGGAGAGAAAAACATCAAGGTTGCGGACGTCAGATCCAAGATCCTTTCCGATGTCGGGATCATGTCCCAGATTGCAGACAGAAAGGTCTATCTGATCGATGCCGACGGACTTGCCGAGGAAGGACAGAATGCACTTCTGAAGACGCTCGAGGAGCCGCCGAAGCATGTCGTATTCCTTCTGACAGTATCCGATGAATCGAAGCTTCTGCCGACGATCCTGTCGCGAACCGTATCGATCCGTCTTCTGCCGAATACGGAAGAAGAGGTTAAGCAAGTGCTTTTGGAGCGGAATCCCGATATTCAGCCGCAGGAAGCAGAACTTTTTGCACGGTTTTCAGGCGGTGTGATCGGATATGCGCTAGGTCTTGCCGAGAGCAACTGGCTCGTCAATGACTGGGAAGAGGTCACGGACCTGATCCTCCGTATTCCGGAGATCTCAAGAACAGAGCTTCTTACGGACGTGTACACGTTCTTCGATGAGGAGAAAGAACACTTCCGCGATATCCTTTCGCTCATGAGCATGGTCTATGACGAGATGGCTATCTGCGCGACCGATGCGAGTTCGGTCTGCTTGCACGGGGAAGCGAAAAAAGATAAGATGGTCTCTGTGATTAAGAAATATAAGCTCGACGTCCAGAAGATCGGCAAGTGTAATGCGATCCTCACGACGGCGGCAAAAGCACATAAATCGAATGGAAACTTTGAAATGATCGTGTGCCGTATGCTTCTGGCACTTAAAAAGGAGAATAGTAATGGCTAAAGTTGTAAATCTGCGCTTCCATGACGCAGGAAAGCCGTACCGCTTTCTTGCCGGTGACCTTAAGCTCAAGGTCGGTGACGCAGTTATGGTAAATACCGCACTCGGACAGGACATCGCGTTCGTCGTTGATGAACCTTTTGACCTTCCCGAGGAAAAAGTCGATGAGACGATTCTTCCCGTACTTCGCTACGCGAATGAGAAGGAGATGGAGCATTACCAGGAGAAGAAAGAACGGGAGAAGAGTGCTTTTTACAAATGCTTAGAGCTCATTGAGAAACGCGAACTGCCGATGACACTTGTCGAGGCGGTCTATTCCTTTGACGGCAGAAAGCTTACCTTCTACTTTACGGCCGACAAGCGCGTCGATTTCCGTGAACTCGTCAAGGATCTTACCTCCTGCTTCAGAACGCGTATCGAGCTCCGCCAGATCGGTTCCCGTGAACAGGCGAAGATGGTCGGAGGTCTCGGCATCTGCGGGCGTGAGCTCTGCTGCTGTTCGTATCTCGACCAGTTCCTTCCGGTGACGATCCGTATGGCGAAGGATCAGGGCCTGTCGATGAACCCGACAAAGCTTACAGGTACCTGCGGACGTCTGATGTGCTGCCTTTCCTACGAGCAGGCGGCGTACGAAGACGCGAACAAGCGCGTGCCGAAGGTCGGAAAGAAGGTCAAGACTCCGGACGGCATCGGTGTCGTTATCTACTCGGATCTTCTGAAGGAAAAGGTTACTGTCCGCTTCGAAAAAGAAGAGGAGACGGAAATGCAGATCTACGACGCGGCTGATGTCTCGCTTCTGAATCCGCCGCAGCCGCAGTGCAAACAGGACTGCCCGAAGAAGAAACAGCAGCCTGAAAAGCACCAGGGTGATTCTGCAGAGAAATAGACGCGCATATTTTTTACAGTTTCTTAATTTACAAAATGTAAAAAGTAGTGTTTAATGAATTCGTAGACCAGATAAAGGAGGACAAATAATATGGCATATGTAATTTCTGATGCATGTCTGTCTTGTGGTTCCTGCGAGGGTGAGTGCCCGGTAGGTGCAATCGCTCAGGGCGACGGCAAGTACGAGATCAATGCAGACCTCTGTCTTGAGTGTGGTTCTTGCGAAGCTGCTTGCCCGGCTGGCGCAATTTCTCAGGGCTGATCGTGCATATATGATGTAAATCGAGGGATCTGTTCCTCTTTCGGGGAGCAGATCCTTTTTACGTGAGAAGGAAACTACGTGGCAGAATTTGATGCGACAACTGAATCCATGGAGGATCTCGGAAGAAACGGCTTCTGTCTGATCCAGCGAAAGGACGGCTTCCGCTTCGGGGAAGATACCGTTCTTCTTTCGTGGTTCACAGCAGAGAATCTGAGGATCAGAAAAGCACGTCCTGTACGCGTTCTCGAACTCGGGACGAACTGCGGTGCCGGATCGGTCCTTCTTGCTGCGAGAAGACCTGACCTTCAGATCGACGGGATCGAGCGCCAGGAAGAAGCTGCAGAGGTGTTTAAAAGAAACATCGTACTCAATGGCATATCTTCCCGCGTACGCGGATTTCAGGCCGATCTTCGGGACCTTCCGGGCGAGGAGATCCCCGGCAACTGTTATGACGCAGTCTTCATGAACCCGCCTTACAGAAAAGAGGAAGAAGGCCCGGTCACTTCGACAGACCGCCACAGCAGGGAACTTCTCGAAGCCAGATTCGCGATGCACGGAAGCGTCGATGAATTTCTCATCTGCGCTAAGAAGATGCTCGCCTCGGGCGGCGATCTTTTTATCGTCGACCGTGCCAAAGACTTTTCGCAGGTCATGAAGACCTGTATGGAGCTGAACCTGATCCCGAAAAGGATCACGTTCGTTCATCCGTTTTCAGACAGGGAAGCGACTCTCTTTCTTCTGTCTGCCAAGAAGGGCGGAAAGATGACCGGGACTGTCATTACTCCGCCGCTCATCCTGCGGGATGAAAACCGTGAATACACACCTCAACTGAAGAAGATTTATAGTGAGGATACCTGATATATGCTGTACTTAGTCGGAACACCAATCGGAAATATGCAGGACCTTTCGCCACGCGCGATCGAGGTCTTAAGCCATGTCGACCTTGTGGCCTGTGAAGATACCAGAAGGACGGGACTTCTTCTTTCCCACTTCGGAATCTCGGCGAAGCTGATGAGTTACCATGAACATAACAAGGCTGCGGCGGGAAGTAAGATCATCGCCCGTTTAAAGGAAGGCGCGGAGATCGCGCTCGTATCGGACGCCGGTATGCCGAGTATCTCGGATCCTGGTGAAGACCTGGTAAAACTCTGTATCGAGGAAGGCGTTGACGTTACCGCCATACCCGGACCGGTCGCCGGAATCACGGCACTTGTGCTTTCCGGAATGGATACGCGGCACTACTACTTCGAAGGATTTCTCCCTGTCGAGACGAAGGAACGGAAAGAACGTCTTGCAGTTGTTTCTGAGACTTCTGTGACGACGATCCTGTATGAAGCACCGCACCGGCTTCTGAAGACACTTTCTGACCTGGAACAGGCGGGAATGGGAGAGCGGAGGATCGCTGCCTGCCGTGAACTGACGAAGAAGTACGAAGAGGTGATCCGAGGTACAGTAAAAGAAGTGACCGCTCATTTTGAGGAAGTCCCGCCAAAGGGAGAATTCGTTCTGATCCTCGAAGGAGCCTCGAAAAATGATGCGAAACCGAAGCTTTCTCCCGAAGAACGCCGAAATGTCATTTTAGATTTAGAAAGTAAGGGATTATCTACAAAAGATATTGCAAAAACCCTCGCTTTAGAGTGGGGGGAGAGCAAAAAGGCTCTGTACGATGAGGTCGTTGCAATGATAAAATGATATAGATAGTCTAGTTTAGGGGAGAATTTAGATGGTCGCCGACGATTCCGGTTTTGTTTCAGCTTTATACGACTCGACGATTAGTCTTGATCCGCAGCTTCTTGCCCAGGCGGACAGCCTGATGGAAAAAGTGGCGATGTGTACATTCGTAGTCTTCCCGAAAGAGAAGCGACTGTTCTTTTCCCGAGGTATGACGGATATTATCGGACCGGTTGCCGCTGAAGACATGCTCCTCGAAAACTTCCTCGAGTTTACAGATCCGACCGAGCAGAGAAATCTGAAAGTCCGCTATGAAGAGGCTTTCTATGATCTGGCTGCGGACAACCATAAAGTCGTTTCCTTCGAGCACAACATCATCTCCAGAACGGGTCACCTGTATCACGTGCGTGTGAACATGCAGGCCGTGAAGAAAGAGAATCATCTTCTGATCTTCGGCATGATGGAGGACTATACCAGCAGCTTCGGTGAGATCGTTTATGAGAAGCTTCTTTCCGACTCGATCGACGGCTATGTTTTCTGCTACGAAAGCGATACCGACTATGTCCGTTTCAATTCGTCCCTGGCGGAGCTTCTTGATTTTCCGACACACGATCTGAAACATGCGACGAAGGAGATCGGTAACCTTGTAAATCCGGAGGATTATTCCGCATTCCTATCCATCATGCAGGACGATAAAGAGAAGAAGGACAGATTCGGACTTGACTTCCGTATTCTCTCTCCGGTGCAGGGTGAAGTGTGGGTCCACTCCTGCGGCGTTTTCGACTTCACATCTCCGGACCAGAAGCACTATAAGATCGGTATTCTCGTAGATATTACTGACAAGAAAAAGATGAACTCTCTTCAGAGACTCATCATCGACGGTTCGGAAGCAATCACTTTTACCGCGGACATGAAGCGCGGTATCATCGAGTTCTCTCCGAACCTCAAGGATGCATTCCCGGATATGGAACTGATGTATACCGGCGACATCATCCACCTCATGGCCGAAGAAGTCATCGAGGATGACAGAAAGCGTTTTATCGAGACATTTACTTACATCGTGGACGAGGGAAAAGATACATTCTCTATCGAATTCCGTGTATGGGGAAATGACGATCAGATCCGCTGGCTCGCCAGCCGTGGTAAGACCGTCTATGACAGCAGCAAGCAGGCGCTCGTCATCATCGGTACGATCTTCGATCTTACCTCCATGAACGAGATGCGCGAGAACGTGGAGAAGAACTCTTCGCGTAACTCTCTGACCGGTCTTCTGGTACGTGACCGACTCATCTCGGATCTTGACGCCAAGATCCATGACAGAGAAGTCCTGTCGGCGGCGGTCGTGCTGGTCGATATCAAGGACTTTCATGTATTCAATGACCGTTACGGAAGAGAGGCGGGCGACCGTCTTCTGGTCACGGTAGCGAAGAAACTCCGTGAGAGCCTCCCGAACGGCTGCGAACTGTACCATATTAATCTGGATGTATTCTGTATCCTGTGGAGCAATGCAACGCGTGTGCAGGTCGAGAACCACATGAAAGCGATCAAGGAAGAGATGAATGAACCTCTGACGGTCGACCGCAGTACTATATATGTATCCTTCTCGATGAGTGCTGCTCTTTTCCCGTCATGTGGAAATGTAGCCGAGGAGCTCCTCGTGAATGCCGAGATCACACTGCATAAGGTCAAGCAGGATCCTCGTCTTACATACTCGATCTATACGCCTCAGTATAAGGTTGAACTCAAGGAGAGACTCGACTTCGAATTCCAGATCAGTAAGTCAGTAAGAGAAGGTAACCAGAACTTCCTTCTTTACTTCCAGCCTCTCGTGGATGCGAGATCCGAGCGTCTTGTCGGATGTGAGGCACTTCTCCGCTGGATGTCCCCGCAGGGAAATCTTATCAGCCCCGAGAAGGTTATCGCCGCCGTTAATGCGACCGGCCAGATGAATATCGTCGGTGACTGGATCTTAAGAACGGCGATCAAGCAGTGCAAGACCTGGATCGATTCCGGCGTATCGGAAGACTTCTATGTACATATCAACGTTACTGCCGAGGATATGGCAAGGATCGACTTTGCTGACTATGTCATCGAGCTTCTGAATGAGTATGGCGTTCTGCCGAAGAACATCCTTCTTGAGATCACGGAGACCTCCTTAATGAAGAATCTCGCGATCTGCCGTCAGAACATGAGTAAACTCAGATCGAACGGTATCCGTATCGCCCTTGATGACTTCGGTACAGGATATTCTTCTTTCAACTATCTGCGTGAATTCCCGGTAGACGAGATCAAGATCGACCGTGCTTTCGTCGATCAGGATGACCGCTTCAACACGTCGTTCATTTCGGCTATCGTTCTTCTCACAAGAACTATCGGCATGACCGTATGCGTCGAGGGTATTGAGACCGCGCAGAAAGCATCCCGTATCCGCTCTCTCGGTGTTGATATCTTCCAGGGATATTACTTCGCAAGACCGCTGTCCCCGGAGGACTTTGAGAAGAAGTATTTCTCCGGCGCGAAGTTCCGTGCTTCCAAGGAAGAAGTGCAGGAGAGGACTAGAAGAGGCGAGTAAATCCCGGAAAACAGCAAAAGTCGCTGTTCACGTAACTTTCTCAAGTGATTTGAGCGACGTTTGCAGCGACTTTTTGTTTTAGAAGTTACTATAGATTACTTCGCAACGATGTTTGCGAGTCTTCCCTTAACGTAGATGAACTTCACGATATTTCTTCCGGCAAGTGCAGATTCGAAATGGCTGTCTTCTTTAACAACCTTTTCAACATCATCCTGTGTGGCATCCGGAGCGATGTTGACCTTGAACTTCACCTGACCATTGATCTGAACAGCGATCTCGATGGTATCCTTGACGAGCTTGCTCTCATCGCATACCGGCCATGCCTGGTTGAAGATGGAGTATTCGTTGCCCATTCTCTCCCAGAGCTCTTCAGTAAAGTGTGGAGCATACGGAGCATAGAGCAGAAGGAATGTCTCGACTGTAGATCTTAAGAGCGCATCGTTCTTGTTTGCAGATCCCTGATACTTGCCAATCGCGTTCAGGAGCTCCATGAGACGTGCGATGGAAGTATTGAACTGGAATCTCTCGGTATCTGTCGTTACAGCCTTGATTGTGTAGTTCAGGCTGTAAAGGAGAGCCTTGTCATCATCGCTGAGGTCTGCCGGCAGAGCCTGACCCTTTTCGATGCCGGCTACTTCCTCGACGAGACGGTCGATACGGCCGGTGAACTTCACTATGGCCTGAAGTCCGCTTTCGCTCCACGGACCGCCATCTGTATATGCGAAACCGAATGCCAGATATGTTCTGAATACATCAGAACCATACTTCTGGATATACGGATCCGGTGCAACGGTGTTGCCTCTGGACTTACTCATTCTGTTTCCGTCAGGTCCAAGGATGATACCCTGGTGAACGAGAGAGGTGAACGGCTCGTCAAAATCGAGGTAACCCATATCACGGAGTGCCTTACAGAAGAAACGTGTATAGAGAAGGTGCATCGCCGCGTGCTCCGGACCGCCGACGTACTTGTCGACCGGGCACATCTTATCGATGAGTTCTCTGTTGAAAGGTTCCTTATCGTTCTTGTTATCCGGGTAACGGAGCTGATACCAGGAAGAGTCAACGAATGTATCCATGGTATCCGGATCACGCTTGGCCGGAGCACCGCACTTCGGACAGGTCGTGTTCATGAACTCAGCACACTTTGCCAGCGGGGATTCTCCATCCGGACGGAATTCTACGTCGTAGGGGAGTAGTACCGGGAGCTGATCGTCCGGTACCGGAACGACACCGCACTTCTCGCAGTGAACGACCGGGATCGGTGTGCCCCAGTAACGCTGGCGGGAGATCAGCCAGTCACGGAGACGGTAGTTGATCTTTCTCTCAGCCATGCCCTGCGGAGCAAGCTTCTCGATGATCGCATCGATCGCGGTCTTGAAGTTCAGACCGTCGAATTCGCCGGAGTTTACGAGCACGCCTTTTTCAATGAACGGAAGTTCATCCTCAGCATCTGCGGAAGAAGCGATTACTCTCTGGATCGGAAGATCGAACTTCTTGGCGAACTCATAGTCTCTTTCATCGTGTGCCGGAACGGCCATAACCACACCGGTGCCGTATGTTGCGATAACGTAGTCTGAAGCCCAGATCGGCACTTTCTTTCCGGTGATCGGGTGGATCGCATAAGATCCTGTGAATACACCGGTCTTCTCACGTGTGGTGGACATTCTGTCGATATCGGATGCCTTCTTTGTGAATGCCTGATACTCTTCAACCTTTTCTCTGCACTCATCTGTTGTAAGAAGTGTGCACAGCGGGGACTCCGGAGCAACAACGACGTAGGAAACACCCATCAGGGTATCTGCACGTGTGGTGAATACGGACAGCTTCAGATCGGAACCGTCTTCGTCCTTGAGGTGCTCTCCGTTCTTCTCGCAGAGGAAGGAGATCTGTGTACCCTCGGATCTGCCGATCCAGTTGGTCTGGATCTTCTTGGTCTTTTCCGGCCAGTCGAGCTGCGGCAGGCAGTCGAGAAGTTCCTGCGCGTAAGCAGTGATCTTGAAGAACCACTGTGTCATGTTCTTGTGCTCAACTTCAGTGTGGCAGCGCTCACATGCGCCGTCGATGACCTGCTCGTTGGCAAGAACGGTATTACACTGCGGGCACCAGTTGACCGGTGCGTTCTTTCTGTAGGCAAGACCCTTCTCGAGGAGTCTTAAGAAGATCCACTGGTTCCACTTATAGTATTCCGGCTTGCATGTCGCAATCTCATAATCCCAGTCATAGGTAGCGCCCATGTTCTTGAGCTGCTGTTCCATGATCTCGATATTGTGAAGAGTGGAATCCTTCGGGTGGATACCTGTCTTGATCGCGTAGTTCTCTGCCGGCAGACCGAAAGAGTCGAATCCCATCGGGTGGAATACGTTATAGCCCTGCATGCGCTTCATGCGGGACCAGGAGTCTGTCAGTGAATAGTTATACCAGTGACCGAGGTGAAGGTTCGCAGCGGACGGATAGGAGAACATCTCCAGAACGTACAGCTTCTCGCCCTTCTTGTTCGGGTCGAATTTGTAGAGTTTGGTGTCTTCCCATTTCTTTTGCCATTTACGATCGACATCAGTTGAATAGGCCATGTTGTTACCTCTCTTTATATAGAAACTTACGAAACAACATTATAGCAGATTTTTCCGCGCGCGCGATATTTATTTAGGAACTCGTCACGAAATAGCGCTTCTTATGTAAAAGCACTCTCCCTTGATATGCATTTTTCTTTCCAGTATAGTCAGAATATAACGTGTTTTATGCACATTGAAGGTTAGTGTTAAGGAATGGAGAACTGGGAATATGACATTGATTAAGAGCCATACATGCACCAGATGCGGCGGAACGCTGGTCGTCCATAACGACCGCAAGCAGTACGAATGCCCGTATTGCAGTGTCTTTTATGACTACGAGTATTTCAGGTCCCGGGATATCCTTGATCAGGCAGATTCTTCTCTGAAGATGCTCCAGTATGCGTCAGCGAAAGAGAAGTACGATTTTCTCCTTACGAAAGATCCCCATAGTTTCCGTGCGCTCCGCGGAATCCTTCTTTGTGATGCGAAGATCAACCGGCCGTCCGAGTTATCGAAGCCGGAGAACGTTTTAAGGATCACACCGGCCTCTCTTAGTGAAGCCGAAGAAGATGCAAGAGAGGAAGAGAAAGCGTATTTTTCCAAGATCCGTCTTATGTATGAGATCGCAAAGTATTCCCGCGCCAACCAGCAGGAAAAAGAGCGGATCGAGAAGGGCCGCGAGCAGTTATTTGAAACTCAGGCGGAGCGCTCCGAAGCACTCGCCAAAAACAGAGAAAGAAGCAAGAGATTTTCAGAAGAGTTCGCCAAGCTTTATAAGCAGCTTTCGGAACTTGAGCCTGAAGAGGTTAAAGTAAGAAGCGATGAGCAGAAAGAATCCGGCCTTATTCAGGTGAACTTAAAGGTGTCAAAGTCCTGTGCTTCCTGCGGCGGCGAGCTGATCGTCAATCTCGACAGACAGGTATATGAATGTCCTTTTTGCGGTGTGACCTACGACTTCGATTTTATCCGCGATGAGACAGCGATGGACGAGGCGGAAGAAGCGCTTTCGAAGTCCCAGTTCCTCAAGGCGGACGCGATCTATGCATACATCCTTACCGTTGATCCGAAGAGCTTCACCGCACTTCGCGGACGTATCCTCTGCGCGGCGAAATGGACAGGCATAAAGATCGCATCAAAGAATGCGGAGATCTATATGCGCAAAGCACATATTCCGACCATGAAAGAGCGTGTCGAAGAAGCCATCTCCGTCTGCGACAGTGCGGACAGACCGTACTTTGAAGAATTCGGGAAGATCTTCCCGGAATATGAAAACTACATTAACAACAGCAGTCCGACGAACCGCTTCAGAAAAGACAGTCACCGCCTGACAAAGACAAGAGGTGAACTCGAAGATGAGATGGATGTCCTGAGAGATGAGAGGGATAAGTATCTCGATGAGCGTGACAAGCGCAGAAAAGACGGCATTTTCTTACTTGAGGAAATCTACTATAGTGCGAAAGCGAATGCGGTGCAAAAAGAGATAAATGAAGTGTACGACAGCAGATCGATCGTCGATGAACAGTTAAGTGAGACCGTCGAGGAGATCTCCAAACTGAGTACGGAAGCGCAGCACTCCATCAAGGTGATCGAAAAGCACTTGCAGACGATCCTGGCGATCGAGTCGGAAAAGAACTGAAAAAAGGGAACTGCGGAATTACGCAGTTCCTTTTCTTTATCTGCATTCTTTTGGTTAAGAAACGAGATAAGCTATGACGGCGCAGATGGCGATCGTAAGCGGATAGAACAGATAGAATGTGCGGTAGAACAGCTTTGGCTTCTTTCTCTTTTTGCTTGGAAGAAGAAGGCAGAGCATAAATCCCGCAAGCGACGTTCCTTCCCAGGTGATAATGCCGGTCATACGGAAGTAAAGATACGTGTAGCATGCGGCAAAAGCGGCAAAGAATATCGTTGCGACGAAGACACGGTTATCGATCTTCCAGCGGTGCAGGAAGTAAAACATCAGCACACACATGATCGTCATCAGTGACATGGTGAGAGGCAGGAAGGTGACCAGGACCATGCAGATCGCAAACAGCAGGATCGCCAGGCCGTGAAGTGTGGTTCTCGGCCACTTCGGGACCTTCATGCCACGCGGAAGATTGTTCGATTCGGTACTCGGGATAACGACACCATATCGGGTGCTGTGGGAAGTCCGGTTCGGCTCGATGAGATTCATCGAGGCAACACGGTCTCTCGGAAGGGAGACCAGAAGCTCCAGGCCATAGAGGATAAAGAATGAGATCATCAGCGTGAAAACGATATTGAGACGGCGGGGCTTCGGTCCTTCGTCCCAGAAAAGATACGAGAGCAGTAAAGCGGCCTGCGAAAGATAGGCGGTAAAGGCGACGCGAAGAAAGTATTTGTAAGTGTTTTTCGTAAGGAAAAAGCCGTCCACAAGGGCTCTTGCGAAGAACGGCATAGCGATGTATCCGAGGATCGTCAGGACGAAAATCACGCATGAGGGAAGGATCCCGTCGAAGAAAACGGCTGTAACTCCGCACACCATGAGCAGATATGCCAATAGATTCTTCACAATTTCACCCCGATTTGTAAAATGATTGCAATTTCGTAGCGTTGAAAGATAAGCACATTTATTGTATCATTAACATGTTTATTTGTGCATAACAATACGTGAATCACGTATTTTTCTATATATGAGGTGTCGATCATGGGCTTAGGATTAGATATTGGTATTGATTTGGGCACAAGCAGTGTCCTTATTTATGTTCGCGGCAAGGGCGTAGTTCTCAAGGAGCCGTCCGTTGTTGCGGTAAATACGAAGACAGGAACCGTTCTGGCGGTAGGTGAGAGTGCTTCCCTGATGCTCGGTAGAACTCCGGGTGTCGTTGAGGCGATCCGTCCGCTCCGTGATGGTGTTATTTCCGACTTTAAGGTAACCGAAGTTATGCTGAAGGCTTTCATCGGACGTGTATGTCAGGGTATCCGTGCGACATACTTCCGTCCGACGATCGTTGTCTGCGTTCCGTCCGTTATCACTCCGGTTGAGCAGAAGGCCGTTGAGGATGCCTGCCGTCATGCCGGCGCGAAGGATGTATTCCTGATCCGTGAGCCGATCGCCGCTGCTATCGGTGCCGGTATTGATATTACCAAGGCCTGCGGTTCCATGATCGTAGATATCGGAGGCGGAACGACGGATATCGCCGTTATCTCCCTCTGCGAGCCTGTAGTCGACTTCTCCTTGAAGGTTGCGGGCGACAAGTTCGACGAAGCAATCGTTAAGCATGTCCGCCGTAAGCACAACGTCCTGATCGGTGAGAAGACAGCTGAGGAACTGAAGATCAACATCGGATGTGCATATCCGAGAGAAGAAGAAATGACCATGGATGTCCGTGGACGTAACCTGATCACAGGTCTTCCGGCAACTGTTACCGTTTCTTCCACAGAGATGCTCGAAGCGCTTGAAGAGCCGGTAGCCGCTATTTTCGACGCCGTACACTCCGTACTTGAGAGAACACCGCCGGAGCTGATGGCTGATATCTCCCAGCGCGGTATCGTTATGACCGGTGGCGGCGCGCTGCTTTACGGTCTGGATCGTATGCTCGCGACGAAGATCGGTATCGATGTATGTGTAGCTGAGGATACAGTATCCTGTGTTGCCATCGGTACGGGAAAAGCACTCGGCATGATGGATAAGTTCGCCGCTCTTGGAGATACCTGATCCGAATCTTTTAGAAATCAAATTATAAACGCCCTTGCATACTCTGCAAGGGCGTTTTTGCATGCAGATTTTTAAACAATGGTAAAAAGGGTGATTGTTAATTCTTTTTTGCTATTATAAGATATTCTTGTGAAAATATGAGGTCATTTAGAAATGATTCACACGGGTACAGGAAGATTGTGAGGTTTTTTATGGGAAAGCATTTTAAAACGGTTGGGGCACGCAAAGCTCTCAGTATAGTACTGACAATGGTTATGACAGTCAGTATGATTCCGGCATCTGTATTTGCAGATGAGGAGATCAAAGATCCAACAGAAACAGAATTCATTGAGCAGACTCAGCCGGAGATCGTTCCTGAAGATCTTCCTGAGGAGCCTGAACAGGAACCGGAAAAAGAATCTCCGGATGTTGATTCTTCTGAAGAAATAGAAAAGATTACATCCGAAGGTACTATAGAGGCAAAACAATTATACTCATCGTATTACTATTCTTTTGAAGAAAGTCCGAAAAGCGGAGCTTTTGACATGAGTACTCGCACATATACGATAACTTGGAAAACGGGTTGGTCTTGTTGGTGGATAGACATAATGTCTGCTGATGGGTTTATATATGCTACTATTTGGATGCCGGGAGTTGAAGGTGAATATGAATTCTCAATGGATTCATTATCTATACACGATAATCCATCTCAAGAGTATGTATTAGTCGCTTATCCCTCTTCGTCAGAGCCTGTGAGAAGTCAATATTTTACGATTACCGGTAGTAGTATCAAGTTTACGTCACAGCCAGAGAGCCAGGGTGTCAATCACTCAACCCAGAAGTGTCATGTAACGTGGAAGACCAATTTTGCACCGAAGAAGGTTGAAATCTATAAACGGGGTGAACTGGTCGTATTACCTGAACCAGTCTTTGGGGTATCCTCTTTCTATGATGAAATACTATACGACACATTAACGGAAAACTTGTCGGCAAATGGAAGTTATGACTTCCCAATTGAAGAAGCAGGTGAGTATTTCTTTGTAAAAGTCTATTTTGACCGTGATTCTGAGCATCTCTATTCAAGATTAAGCGAGTATTTTGAAGTCACGGCAAATAACCTTGGGTTCAGTATTCAGCCGAAAGATGGTTTTTATGACCCGACATCCGGAAAATACCAGGTCACTTGGATGACTGATTTTACACCTGTTAGAGTAACGATCTATTATCTAGATGAAGCCGGCAATACTAAGGTTTATAAAACCCTGAGAGATGATCTCTCGAATGTTGGAAGTTACGATATCGAACGAAATGACGCAAGGAAAAAGTATATTATTTCAGCTTTTTATAATGAGGGTCATTACGTTGACAGTAACTGGTTCACCATTGATAAGCCTATACCGGCTACATCAGGTTCCTGTGGGAAATATGGAAGTGAACTGAAATGGAGTTACTATAATCACACGCTGACTATTTCCGGCAACGGTTATATGGCGGACTATGCTTCCATGGACAGTCAGCCTTGGAACGATCTGCGCAGCCAGATCAAGACGGTGAAAATCGGAGAGGGTGTGAAGAGCGTGGGGAAGAATGCCTTCTACAGCCTGCTCGGACTCACTTCTGTATATCTTCCGGCTTCACTTCAGTCTATTGGTGACGGTGGATTCGGTTATTGTTTTCAGTTAGCCACAGTCAATTGTAACTTTTCTGAACCGGATGCAGCAAATCTAAGCTGGAATCGGAATTATAACTATACTCTATTTGAGGCAAAATGGATCTACACATATCGTGAACAAGGAAAATGTGGTGACAATCTAACCTGGGTGGTCTATGGTGATAATACTTTGGAGATCACCGGATATGGAAATATGGACAACTGGTCATCGGCTATTGAGACGCCGTGGTCTGATTTCCTATACGATATCGTGGATGTCCGGTTTAACCTGTCCGGTAATACCACGATCGGTTCGTATGCTTTTTCTAATCTGGTAAAACTGGAGAGTATCACTCTCGACTCGAAAATCACAAGTCTCGGGTCCGACGCTTTTTACGGATCAGGACTGAAAACAATAACGATTCAGAATCAGAGCCTGAATATTCCGGATAATTGTTTCCGTAGATGTGAATCGCTTCAATCTATAACGATTCCGAAGAATGCGACAAGTATCGGTTCCTATGCATTTTTAGAGTGTTCCACTTTGAAGAACGTCACGTTCCCCAGCGGAAGTGCCCTGAAAACGATAGGAAAGTATGCTTTTTGCGAATGTAAAAAACTCGGGAATGTAAGTTTCCCGAGCGGTGTAACTTCCATCGGCTCATATGCATTTAGCGGATGTCGTTACTTTACTTCCCTCACACTCCCGTCTTCACTGACAAGTCTGGGATCTTATGCATTTCAGAACTGTAAAAATATCACCGGAACAGTGACGATTCCTTCAAGTGTTTCAACGATACCAAGTCACTGCTTCGCGGATTGCTCAAGAATCAGCGTGCTTGATATCGCACCGAAGGTCACAAGTATTGGAACTTCAGCTTTTGAGAACTGCACAAATCTCGCGACAATCAACTA
>JAILHZ010000019.1 GCA_024695545.1 Clostridiales bacterium | reverse complement strand
AGAAGCGGAGTTCTGGACCAAGTGCGGTTTCGAACGTGTGGGAAAAGAATTCAGATACAGAGCAGAACTTCGTGATGCGGACGGCGGAGCGATGGTGACCCAAAGCAAGGATGTTCCGGCTTTTGTAGATGTATCCGGCCGTTTTATCGTCCTCTCGGAAAGCAATAGACCCAGTGAAATCGCAGAAGTGATACTATAAGCGAACTTCCGATATGCTATAATTCTGTCTAAGGGTAGTTAAGAGTTCTAAAGACTCTTCTTAGGCGGGGTATTGGTATATGAACGGCAAAGCGGGAAGGACGACCTGTCCGACTTGTGGCGGAAAACTCAAATTAAATCCGAATACTAAAATGTACGATTGTCCGTTCTGCGGTGTTTCGTCTGACTATAAGTATTTGTCTGCAGATACGGCGGTCTTTCGTGCGAAAGAAAGCCTGAACAAGGATGAGTATCATTCTGCGCTGAAAGCATATGAGTTCCTGTTTTCCATTGACCCTCATAATTTCGAGGCATATCGTGGCATGATCCTGATCGCCGCGCGTGTCAGAGATATTTCACAGCTTATTTATTCGGATGTGGTGAATTCGTTCAGATATCCGGAAATCGAATATGCGCTCCAAAGAGCGAAGACGGGTTGCGCCGAGGAGGATAAGGCCTATTTTGCCCTGCTCGGCAGGATCTTTGAGAAGAGAAGACATTTGCCGATAACGGAGAATGAGATCTCCTGCCTCAAGAACTCCATGAGGAGACATGAAATGGATCTTCTTTCTGGAAAGCAGGAGGCGAATCCAAATTCTTCAAGACCGGGTTATATCGACATGCTCGAGAAAACGATCGCGTCGTACAAGGTGGCAATCAGGAAAAAGGAAGAGGATCTGGAAGCGCAGAAGAAAAATCTTCAGATAGATTGCGAAGTGCTTCTGGAGATGGAACCGGAAGCAAGCCCGAAGGCGAAAGACGTCCCCGGAGCTCTTCCTGCATATGTTCCGGCAAGTAGGGAGAAGAATCTCAAATCCCACTCCTGTCCGACATGCGGAGGTTCACTGAAGGTGCATATTGACCGTCAGGAATACGAATGCCCGTACTGCGGGGATGTGTTCGATTATGAGTATGTCTTCGAAGATGATGTTATTGATAAAGCGAAGGAATACTGGAAAGACGATGAACTGGCTACTGCGAAGAAGGCATATGACTTTATGCTGGAAAAAGAGCCGAATAACTTCCGTGCGCTTCGCGGGAAGATCTTGATCGCCGCGAATATGAGGACCACCGGAGATCTGGATAACTATGCAAATGCGAAGTACTTCCGGTTCCCGTCCGGCCTCGTCTGCGTGAGAACGGCGAAGAAAGCGTGCAAGAAGGAACATCGTGAGTACTTCGATACGATGGAAATGCTCTTCGAAAAACAGATCGAGCACCAGAAGATCCTGGGACAACTGTATAGGATGAGAAATCCGGTAGTGTCTGACTATGTGCGAAAGGAAATGGAAGAGGAAGAGAAGGCAAAGGCAGCAGGCGAGGGACCTGATACGTCGAGGACTCTTGATGGAGCTGACTATTTTATTGTTCTGTTGTTTGTTGCGGTCATGAGCTTTATTTTGCTTCCGAAGTGGGTATCCTGGTCATTAGTCGGAATCCTCGGTCTTTTTATCATCCACTGGATCGTTGAAGGCATCAGAAATGCGATCGCGAACCATAAATATGAACAACAATACAAGGCGGATCCCCATGCGGAGCTTCAGGCAAAACTCCGCGAGAGCAGCATAAAGATCGACGAACTGTGCCGTAAACTTCGGGAACTGGATCCGCATCCGGAAGATCCCGGACTGGAAATGAGCGGAAGGTAAAGAGGTATATATGGCAACATTATGTAAAAACTGTGCAGCTCCGATCGTCTTCGATCCGAAGACGCAGAAGGTCGTCTGTCATACGTGTGGCGGTTCCTGGGACCCGCAGAAGGTTGATGTGCATGAGGAATACCCGGTGCTTTCCGATCCGGATCAGAAGCCGGAAGATCCTACTACCGTGAATTACATGGCGTGCAGGGTATATACCTGTCAGACCTGTGGCGGCGAGATCTTCATCCACGGATCCGAAGCTTCTACGAAATGCATCTACTGCGGAAACTCGAGCGTGATTTTCAGCCGTATTTCTAAGGAAAAAGCACCGGACTTCGTTCTTCCGTTCAAGCTGACCAGAGGAGAAGCCCTGGAGTCTATTCGGAAAACCTTTAAGAAACGTCCTTTCATTCCGAAAGAAATCAGGACGATCGAACCGGATATGATCCGCGGCATCTATGTTCCTTACAAGATCGTAAACGGCAGACATTTCGAATCCGCTATCATCAGAAGTGAGGTCAGTCACGGAGAGAGCGGAGAGGTCATTTTCTCCGGACGATCCGGTACCATGCAGCTTCGGAATCTCCCGGTGGATGCTTCCTATATGCTGTCCAATGAGAGTTCTAAGCAGCTGGAGCCTTTCGAACTTCTCGAGCTTCAGGAATTCAAGGAGAGTTATCTTCTGGGATTCTATTCCAATGCGGCTGATTCGCCGGACGAAACGATCCAGAGAGAGGCAGCTATGCGTGCGTCCAATGCATTTAACAGTCAGGTCATTAAGACCGTAAAGGGTGACAACGCGAGGGTGACCCGCTGTGATTTTGAAACGTTCATAGAAAAAGACGCCGTGTCGTATGCTCTTTTGCCGGTATGGTTTGCAACTTTCCAGTATCGGGGAAAGCACAACACCATTATGGTCAATGCCCAGACCGGAAAAGTCGTCGGCGGTATTCCATGGGATGATACCATTGTCGATCGTGTCGGTACACTGATCGCGATACTTGGAACGATCCTGATCGGTATTATCATGCATGCCCTCCTCTGTCTGTTATCCCACCCCAAGGACTTTCAAGAGGTGGTAGGCTTTATCGTCTCTATGCTCATGCCGACGGGCATTGGTTTTTTGCTTATGTATTACGCGGAAAAACGATTGGAAAAGATCAAACAGAAACTGCATCTGACGCAGGCTTCTTCGATCTTCAATTTTGCGAAGAAGAGACAGGAGTGATGGCGTATGGTTTTCTGGGTGGTAGCAATTCTTATAAGTATTCCGGCAGGGCTTGGTCTGGCCAAGATGCTCATGACGATCATTCTTGAGAAGTCAAACGTAGTGGGAAACAGCCTTTCTGATACGGAGATGATCAGTACTCCTGTTACTTTGTATGATCAGCAGGATAGAGTGCAGAATCATGCCAATTATCTCAGTCACTACATCAGAGCACTGAAGGCGATACCGGAATATGAAGAAGCAAAGAGCAACAGTCTGGTAAAGGATATTGATTCCTGTGCGGCAGATCTCTGTCTTAGAGACGGAGAGGTATGTTTGAGTAATCCGTTTTCTGAACCGATCGTCGAAATGAAGATCGCACCGGTGGCCAGGCAGCTTGTCGATGAGTCCGTTCCGGAAGAGACGCAGTCTAACACGCCGAAACGCTCCTGGAAGGATGCAATCGAGGATCCAGTGGACGATCTAAGTGAGTTTGATCCCAACGACCGGAACTGGCATAAATAGAAGTGCTTTTCTGTGGTATAATCGCTTTGATCGTGCGATAACCATAACTACCAGTACGGGTGAAGCCGAGATAACCGCCTCGGCGATGGCCTATGTTGATTTGCTGTTTTTCAGTGATTTTGTAACTGAGGCGGAAGAGTATGCGCTGGTTGCATACTATTATTACTATCTCGCAGCCTTAGAATATTAATACATTACGAGGAAAATCACAGGAAAGGATTACTTTCCTGTGAGCATCTCGTAGGTGACACCGTATTTCTCGGCGATATCCTTGGCGAAACTCATGCCTTCCGGAGGAGCGACCTCGACCTTGAAGGAACGCTTGGCACCTTCGTTTTTCACGATCAGGGAAGAAGCTTTCACCTTGACATCACCCTCGTTTAAGGAGTCGACATCATAGGCGAGCTTATGCATGTGCGTATTGTAGATCGTGCGGATGCCCTTCTTGAGGATCGCCCGGACGGAGTCTCTTGCGATGTAGTAGCCTTCTTCGAAGGATGTGGTGGAGAAGGTCTCGTTAAGAAGCATCAGGCTGTCTTCTGTTGCCTCTGTATAAAGCTCCTTGAA
>JAILHZ010000063.1 GCA_024695545.1 Clostridiales bacterium | reverse complement strand
ATTAGATAAGCAAAGATATAAATGCGCACTGGGTGCGATGCAGACCGTTCAGGCGATCGACCGCGCTCTCCCGATCCTTCACAGTGGCCCCGGCTGCGCGCAGAAACTTTCGGAATCCACAGGAAGCTCCGGATACTTTTCTCCGAATATTTTCCCGTGCACCAGTATCAATGAAAAAGACGTTGTTTTCGGTGGCGTGAAGAAACTGGATTCCACGATCGGTAATGCACTGAAGGTCATCGACGCAGATCTCTACGTCGTACTTACGGGATGCATCCCGGAGATCGTCGGTGATGATTCCGGTGAAGTCGTTTCCAGATACGAAGACGCTGAAAAGCCGGTCGTCTATGCACCGACCGCAGGCTTTAAGGGCAACAACTATAAGGGCCACGAGCAGGTAGTCGATGCGATCGTCGACCAGTACCTGAAGAAGTCCGATAAGAAGCAGAAGGGCCTGATCAATATCTGGGCAGATGTCCCGTATCAGGATCTTTTCTGGCTCGGAAATCTCCGTCAGCTCGAAAAACTCATCGCGGAGCTGGGCCTTACTCCGAACACGATCTTCGGCTATAAGCGCGGTATCGAGAATATCAACAAGATCCCGGAAGCGGAGTTCAATCTTCTTGTTTCCCCGTGGGTCGGCTTAAATAACGTTAAGAAGATGGAAAAGAAGTTCGGCACCCCGTATCTTCACTATCCGAATCTTCCGATCGGCGCGACGGAAACCAGTAAGTTCCTGCGTGAAGTTGGTAAGTTTGCAGGTGTTCCGGAGGAGAAGGTTGAGGCCGTCATCAAGGAGCATGAGGATTACTATTACTACCTCATCAGCCGCTATGCGGATCTGTTCCTCGAGAACCGTGTCATCAACAAGCAGTTCACTGTCGTTGCGGATGCTCAGTATTCTCTCGCCGTTACGAAGTTCCTGGTCAATGACCTCGGACTGATCCCGGCAAAGCAGTTCGTTGTCGATGATACACCGAAGAACCATCGTGACCGTATCGCGGAAGAATTTAAGAAACTGAACTTCGGTATCGAGGCGGAAGTTTCTTTTGAGACAGACGGATATAAGATCCACGAAGAGATCAAAAACCACGACTACCATGGTTATCCGCTCGTTCTCGGCGGCTATTACGAAAAAGAAGTTACGGAGAATCTGAAGGGCAACTTCCTGAATATCTCCTGGCCGGTACAGGATAAGGTCGTTTTCGACAGCTTCTATGCCGGATACGAAGGCGGCATCCGCCTGATCGAAGATATCTACACGATAGCAGTTTCACGATTCAACTGATATTTTGCGTGGGGATATGCCGGGTGCGGGGGGCGCCCGGTATATTCTTAAAAACTAAAAGAAAAGGAGTCCATGGATATGGCATATAATATCGCGTTTGGTTCATCTAACGGTATCAATGTCGACTTGAAGTTCGGCGAGACAGACCATTTCTATATTTACCGTGTCGATGGACAGGATCTGCAGTTTTTGGAGATCCGTCATGTAGAGCCGTCCGATCCTTCGGCAAAAGCACCTGTCAATGCTGCCGAATCTTCTTGCGGGAACGGCGGTTCCTGCGGCAATGGCTCCGGTTGTGGAGGTAACGGCCAGGGATGCGGCGGCGGAACCGAAGTGTTCGGTAAGGTCGCACTGATCGAAGACTGTAGAGCGGTTGTCTGCAAGAAGATCGGATTTCAGGCGCAGAAACAGTTTGAAAAGAAAGCCATCTCGGTCTTCGATATCGAAGTAAGTGTGGAAGATGCTCTCGATAAGATCTCTTCCTACTACTACAAGATCGATAACCGCCAGTCTCTCCGGCAGATCCGTCCGGCAGAGGAAGAATAAGACGATAAGAAAAAGTGATCCGAAAAAACGGATCGAAACGAAGAACTGATCCGTAGAAACGGATGGAAAGGAACAGGTTCATATGGCGAAAGTGACATATTCCGGCGTAAGGGAAAGTAAACCGGGCAGAGTCAATGACCTTGGTACGACCGGACAGGAAGTCAGCGAGAACTTTAAAAAGGGCTGCCTCAAAAGAGCAGACAGAAGTTTCGCGCAGGGCCTTCAGTGCCAGCAGATCAACAGCCTCGCAGCGCTGATGTCTCTTGAGGATGCTGTCTTTATTTCCCATTCTCCGCAAGGATGTGTGGGATGCGCGATCATGGCGATCGATATGTACCGTGTCGGACAGATCCACAGAGGGATCCGAAATGTCAAGAACCCGCGTCTGATCGTGACGAATCTCGATCAGAAGAGTGTCGTTTTCGGCGGTGAGAAGAAGCTCCGTGAATCAGTACAAAAGGCCGTCGAAAGATATTCCCCGAAGCTGATCTTCGTATTTGCTTCCTGCGCTTCCGGTATCATCGGTGATGATATCGATGCGATCTGCTCGGATCTTCAGAGCGAATATCCGGATCCCTTGATCATCCCGATCCACTGCGAAGGCTTTAAGTCGAAGATCTGCGCATCCGGTTTTGATGCGGCTTTTATCTCGATCAACAAATATATCCTGAAGCATCAGAAGGTGGAAAAAGAAGCAGGTCTCATCAATCTTTTCGCGCCGACGACCGTCAGCTATGCCGACCAGAAAGAGATGGAGAGAATGCTCCAGCTTCTGGGCGCGAAAGTCAACTATATTCCTTTCTACAGCTCACTTGAAAAGATCAAGAAGATCCCGGCAGCTGAGGCTTCCACATCGATCTGTAAGGTCTTTGCCGATGAGTTCATGAAGACCCTCTACGAAGAATACGATATCCCGTATTCGCACACCGTTATGCCGATCGGTATCCGTAATACCGATAAGTGGTACAGAGGAATCGCAAAGGTCGTCGGAAAAGAAAAGGAAGTCGAAGAGATCATCGCAAGAGAACATGAGAGGATCGAACCACTCGTCAAGAAACTCCGCGACCGGCTCCAGGGAAAGAGAGTATTCATATGCGGCGGAACGGGACGTTCTTTTGCCGCGGCGGCCTTGATCGATGATTTCGGAATGGAACTCGTGGGACTTGAGACACCGACCTACGATGACGATGCCCAGGTCGATATCGAATACTTAAACGGCATCCACAAAGAGTTCGTCGTGGATATTGCGAACATGCAGCCGTTCGAGCAGGTCAACCTCGTCAAGAAACTCAAGCCCGATGCTTTTATCGGAGTACCGGAATGGGCCGCAAGACTCGGCGTTCCGACGACACACGTACTCGATGGGAAGCGTCCGACGATGGGATATGACGGACTTCTGTTCCTCGGAAATAAGATTGCTGACCAGCTTGAAAATCCGGGCTTTAACAAGAAGATCTCCGAGCATGTCAAGCTCCCGTATAAGGAGTCCTGGTATTCGGAAGATGCCTTTAAATACATCATCAGAGAGGGGGAGAACTGACATGTCAGAGATCATGGAAAACCCGAAGGG
>JAILHZ010000169.1 GCA_024695545.1 Clostridiales bacterium | reverse complement strand
ACGAAGCCGTCCATGAGCCATTCGTCGAAGTCCGGCTCATCGGTGGTATGGCACTCGGCAGTATTCTCAGAAAGATACTTTACCGCAGCGACGAATTCTCTCTCAGGATACTCGGCCATAACATCTCCGCAGGTCTTTCCGAGACCGTTACCTCTCTGCACCAGCGCGATCTTGATCGCAGTCTCGCCGTCTGCCGGGGTATATCCGTCGGATTTGTACCTGTAGTTCTGCGGAAGGCTCAGGAGCTTACTTCTGAGCTTATCGTGGGTCGTCGTACCGGTCATCGAATCGGCATACGGATCGATGCCTTCTCTCTCGAGAAGCTGCACGCGGACCATGTTATACGGGATCATGGATGAGGTCTGTACCTCGAATTCTGCAAATGACTTGGTGTACTCATCATTTTCGTAGTACTCGACGGCCTTGCTGACAGCAATTCCGCCGTAGGTCTTCGGCACCTGATAGGACGCCTCATCGCCGAGGTAGGCAAACGCCACCAGCGTCTTGTCCTCGAGAGCTTTGTAGTAAAAACCACTCGCATCTTTATCTTTGAACGCGGTGTAGAAACCGTTGGTACCGTAACTTTCGGGAAGCACGAAGGTCTTGTCGCCGTTTCCCTCACCGACGGTCTTGATGTTACTTCCGATACGGACGGTCTTGACGGAATCCTTGAATACGTCGTCACCGAGCTCGTCCACGCGCACGCCCCAGATCGATTCCGGAACTTTCACTTCGGAGGAACCCTTCGAGGAGGACTCGATCACGATGTGCGCCGGAGTATAGTCATTCTTAAGATAAAGAGTGTATTTGTAGCCGTGGATCGGATCGAACTTGACGTGCCAGGCTTTCTCGGAGAAATCGTAGCTGGCGACGCATGTGAAAAACAGGATCGTCAGAAGAGCGATGATACCGACAATAATGCCCGCGAACTTCAGCCGGTGCTCGATCATGCGGCGGCGGCCGGACTTCTTTTTCTTCTTCCCTTCAGACTTTACCGATTCGCTCACCTCAGCAGCTTCTTTGGTGAGGTTTTCGGTGATTATTATCTCTTCCTTATTATCGGACATAGTTTTTTCTTCCTTTATCATTTTTGAAAAGCACCGGCACCCTTTCATTCCCGAAAAGCACCTGTGCTCCGTTTGGAAAAGCGCCTTTACCCAAGTGCTTTTCCATCAGTACGCACGCGCGCTATATATTTATACTACAAAATCGATTTTCTTTCCATCCAAGGCGGCATCTGTCAGTACGTCGCTGATGTAAGTGAGCTTCAGGGAGAAGACATCGTCGCGCTCTTTGAGCAGCCGGAAGAAGATCTTATCGCCCGGCCAGATCGGAAGGTCTTCGATCTTATCCTCTTCGATCCAGACGAGCTCCCCTTCGTCGCAGGAAACCGGCAGCTCGCCATCCCAGGCATCGCAGGTATAAAGGAACGTGATCTCATCAATGTCATCGATCACGAACGTGATGATCCCGCGGAGGCGGAAAGAGGTCATCCGAAGTCCGGTCTCTTCCTTCACTTCACGAAGCACACACTCCTCGGGAGATTCCCCGTGTTCGAGATGGCCGCCCACCCCGATGTACTTGTCCTTGTTGATGTCGTTTTCCTTCTTCGTGCGGTGCATCATCAGCACGCCGGAAGGGCCGTAAATATAGCAGAGAGTAGTCTCGTAGCGTTTTAATCCGTTTTCCGAAGCCATTTTCTTTTCCTTTCATTTTGCTCAAAAACGCAAGAAATGAAAATCACTGTGAAAATCACTTGACCGATTTCGTTGTGTTCTTGACATGTGTTTTCAGCATAGCACATTTTTTTCTTGTACAAATAACGAATGAATAGAAAAGTTCATTTTGAGGGGTTAAATGATATACTTTTCCACGGAAAACAAAGCAAAAGGAGAATAAAACACATGAAAAATTATTTTGATTTTGATGGACAAGTTGCAATCGTTACCGGGTGCTCCACCGGTCTTGGCGTTCAGATGGCCAAAGCCCTTGCAAGTCAGGGATGTTCCATCGTCGCAGTTGCCCGCCGCCAGGAAATGATCGATGCTGTTTGCGCTGATCTCGAGAAGGAATACGGCGTAAAGACAATGGCAGTTCGCTGCGATATCACAGACACAGAAGCAGTTAACACTATGGTCGACAAGGTAATCGAGAAGTTCGGCCGTGTAGACATTCTGGTCAACAATGCAGGTACCGGCGCAGTAGCTCCGGCTGAAGACATTACTGATGACCAGTTCAATAACGAAATGAATATCGACCTCTTTGGTTCTTTCCGCGTAGCAAGAGCTGTTGCGAAGAAGTACATGATCAATGCCAAGTACGGCCGTATTATCAACATCGCTTCCATGTACGGTCTTGTCGGAAACAAGATCTGCGGTTCTGCTCCTTACCACGCTGCTAAGGGCGGTGTCGTTAACATGACACGCGCACTCGCTGCTGAGTGGGGCAAGTACGGCATCACCGTAAACTCCATCTGCCCGGGTTACTTCTACACAGACCTGACCCGCGACACTCTGAACAGTGACTTCTTCCAGCAGAACGCGAAGACCATGATCCCTGAGGAGCGCTACGGCGAAGAGGGCGAGCTCGATACTGCTACTCTTTTCCTCGCTTCGAAGAACTCCGCATACGTTACCGGTGTCAATCTTCCGGTCGATGGTGGATACACAGCAATGTGATCCCCTCGCGACCTTCCTGATATATACCCCCGAAAAGGACTGTCGGCCACCCCATTTCGACGGCCCTTTTCATTTGCCCGAAAAGCACTCGTCCCGCGGGGATATGCGCCTGTTTTTCCCGCCACGTGCCGTGCGGCGATAGTCAATCAGGGCGCACTCTGCTATAATTCTAAGTAGAATTTGAGGCAGGGAGCGCGGCGTAGATATCGCGCCGGAAGAACTATGGAGAAGCGTTTGGGAAAACTGAAGAAGGATGTTTTATTTCCGTCGGTCATTATCTTTTCCGTACTGATCCTTCTGCTTTTTGTGTGCCCCTTCTCCCCGATCCACCGCTACTGCTTTGATTCGGATGAGATCGCTTACCGTCTGGTATCCAAAGGCCTTCTTAAGGGGAAGATCCCGTACTGGGATCTTTTCGACCATAAGGGGCCTCTTCTTTATTTCGTCTACGCCTTCGGCATGCTGATCACGGGCGGGTCGGACATCGGTATCTGGATCGTCTTTTTCCTGATCAACGCCGCCTCTTTCTACCTGCTTTATAAGCTCGCGCGGCTGTTCTATGACGAGGATATCTCCTTCCTCGGCGTCATGATCACGCTCGCTCTTTTATTTCTTCACAAGAACTCGCTTTTCGTCACCGGAAGCAAGCCCGAGCACATCGTGCTTCTGCTGATCGTAGCATCAGAATACCTGTTCTTCAGGCGCCTTGCGGAGCGTGGCGAAACTCCCCCGGAAGAAGCTTTTTCCGGGAAGGACATGCTGGTGCTGGGACTTCTCTGCGGCGGCGTTTTCCTTTTGAAGCTGAACTTCTGTATCTACTATCTTTGCATCTTAGGACTCTTCTTCCTTTACCAGCTCGGAAAGAAGAAGTTCAAGTGCTTTTTCAAAAACACGATCCCGTTTCTTTCGGGCATCGTGATCACGCTTCTGCCGTTCATCGCATTCTTCGCCTATCATGGGGCGCTCGACGATCTGATCGATACATACTTTTCGTTTAACATGCGGTACGCGAGCAAGGCCGGATACGACCTTTTCTACTTCCGCCCGTGGATCCAGTTCGAGGCGAAGATCGCGATCAACACACTCTTCATCCTCGTCATCCTCGCGTTCGTCAGTGCTTTTCTCAAGGCAAAGGAAGGCTCCGGCAAGAGAAAGCAGATCGGTATCTACATGCTGTGCGGCATCGTCATCGTCGCATTTATCACGCTGCCCCTGATCTACCGCTATGTGCTTACGACCCTCGTGCCGCTTCTTATCTGGGGACCGCTGATGCTCGCTTCTTTTCTCAAAAAGCACTTCCCGAAGGGCCGTTCGACAGTGATCGTTTCGTCGGTTTCCGCCGCGCTTCTTCTCTGCTATATCATCCAGATCACGGCAATCCGGCCGGAGATCCCGAGGGAGAAACCCGAGCTCGAGATCAAGATGGAGCAGTATTCCGAGATGTTCCCGGATTCGACGTACATCTACTACGGAAACCTCTGCTACCTGTTCTTCTACGACATGACGACCGCCGTTCCGGACTTCAAATATTTCTATGTGCCGAACTTCGACCGTGCGCAGATCACGAGCCTTCAGGGCGAGGCGATCTGGTCGGGCGTTCCGGACGTGCTGACGTATCTTCGTACCGAGGATCTCGACGATGAATTTATGGACAAGCTCCGCAGGGCGTTTGCCAAGGCGGGGTATGAGTTTTATGCAAACAGTGAAACCGTTTATGTATATATCCGTGCCGAACAGCTTCAGGCGCTCACGGCCGGAACATAAGCAGACAGAAAGATAAAGGAGGCGGATCTTATGAATTTTCTTCTGGTCGCCATTAACGCGAAATACATTCACTCCAACCCCGCGGTCTATTCTCTCCGCGAGTGTGCCGACCGCGTCTATCCGGGCGTAACGTCGATCTATGAAACGACGATCAACACACCGATCCACACGATCCTGTCATCGATCTTTGAACTGAAGCCCGACGCGATCGGGATCTCCACATATATCTGGAATATCGACGAGGTCAAAAAGCTTCTGTCGGATCTTCCGAAGGTCCTTCCCGACACGGACATCTGGCTCGGCGGACCTGAGGTGTCGTACCACTACGAGAAGATCTTCGAGCAGTACCCGAGTGTACGAGGCATCATCGTCGGCGAAGGCGAAAGTGCTTTTACCCGGATCATCGGACAGTATGTTAGCTCGATGGATATCGTTCCCGAAGACGGCGATGACACGATCAACATCAGTAAGCCCGTGATCGGAACACCCGACTTTTCCGGCATCGCGAACGTCGCGCTGCGTGAGCGCCCGAGCGTCATTAAGACCGAGCTGATGAACATGGATTCTCTGCCTTTTATCTACGAAGAAGGCATGACGGATTTTGACAACCGCATCGTCTATTACGAGTCTTCGCGCGGTTGCCCGTACCGCTGCAGTTACTGCCTGTCCTCGATCGATAAGACCGTGCGCTACAGAAGTCTCCCCTTCGTCTTCCGCGAGATCCAGTTCTTCCTTGACGAAGAGGTTCCGCAGGTCAAGTTCATCGACCGGACCTTTAACAGCAACAAGGAACGGACGAAGGCGATCTGGAACTATATTCTCGAGCACGATACCGGCAAGACGAACTTCCACTTCGAGATCGCCGCGGAGCTGATCGATAAGGAAGAGATCGAGATCCTTCGGAAGATGCGTCCGGGTGCGATCAAGCTCGAGATCGGCGTGCAGACGACCAACCAGGATACGCTGTTCGCGGTCAACCGCCCGAGCTCTATCAGAAAGATCACTAAAGTTGTCGAGGAACTTTCCGCGACGCATACGATCCACATCCATCTCGACCTCATCGCGGGTCTTCCCTACGAGGGCTACAGGAGTTTCAGAAATTCCTTTAACGATATCTACGCGCTCGCTCCGACGCAGCTGCAGCTCGGGTTCCTCAAAGTCCTGAAAGGCTCGCCGATCGAGGAAGACTGCGAGAAGTTTGCGATCGTAAGATCCGAGGATGCGCCGTACGAAGTCCTCTCCACGAGATGGCTCCGCTTCGACGAGCTCTGTCACCTGAAGAACATCGAGGAAATGGTCGAGCTGTTCTACAACAGCCACCAGTTCACGCATACGCTCAAGCTTCTGCAGAAAGCCTTCGAGACACCTTTCGATATGTTCAGCGCGCTCGCCGATTACTATAAGGAAAAAAACTATTTCATCAAGACGCCTGCGCGGTTTAGAAGATATGAGATCGTGCTCGGTTTTGCCGAAGAAAAGACCACGCTCTACGAAGAGGAAGTGCGTGAAGTCCTGACTCTCGACTATTACCTCCGCGAGGAGCCGAAGAGCCGTCCGGACTTTGTAAAAGAACCGCCGCAAAAGGGCCGCATCGACACAAGTCAACGCGACCCTCTGACAGGTAATTTTCTGCTGGTTGAGTAAGATACGGCTGCGGGATCAGTGCTTTTCAAATAATAGAAAAGTTACTGATCTACGCGCTCGAATTCTTCGTCCGGATAGATCCCCACGTATGTGTAATTGTGAACCCCTTCCACATACGCCAGGTGGTACACGCCCAGTTTCTCGACCTGATTGTAAATGTCGAAGGACACCGGAAGCTTGTCCGGATTCGTGCTGTCCGGTCCGTAATACAGATAGTACTTGTTATTAATGACCGGCTCGCCGTTGACCCCGGTGCTTTGAACCACTTCCATGTTCTTCGCATTCACCTTGATCGTTGACACCCGGATCTCCGGTTTCTTGAACACGGTGATCTTCAGGGTCCAGCCGAGAAGCCCCACAAAAACCAGTACGGTAAGCGACATAGCGATCCCTGCATGGACAACGGTAAACCGTGATCTGATGTTTTTCTTTCTTGTGTCATAAATTGTCCTCGTATAACCATACTTCAGCAGATGGAATCCGATCGTCCCGTTATGAGCTGCAAGAACAATCACGATACCGTAGAAAAGAATCAGCGCTAACGCGATCAGAAGATAGAGCAGCCACGAACCATTCGCCTTGACGAAGATCTCATATTCCTCTTTGAGAAACTCCTCCGTCAGCGGAATCTTCACGCTTTCCGGATACTCTTTCCGAACTTCTTCTATGGCGTGAAGATGACGTTCTTCCTTTGTTTTTGAGCTGGTGGTCATGATGCCCCGGAAGATCAGAACAGAAAGGATCACCAGTGCGACAACAAAAACGATTGTCACACTGATGATCACCGGATGCTTACGGAAAAAACTTTTCATAAAAGACCTTTTCTTAAGCTGATCTTATCGATTTTACTCTGCTGCGCACTCCGCCTTAACGTCGTCGAAAGTCTTGACGATCGAATCGTCAGGCTTCTTGGTCAGCAGGCTGACAATAACGATGAAGATGGATGCGATGATGAATGCCGGCAGGAGCTCGTAGATATCGAGCCATGTATCTTTGCAGGCGGTCCGGACACCGAACTTCCAGATAAAGATCGTGGCACCGCCCGAAAGCATGCCGGCCAGGGCGCCCCACATATTCGTTCTCTTCCAGAACAGTCCGAAAAGAACCAGCGGTCCGAAGACGGCGCCGAATCCTGCCCATGCGAAGGACACGATACGGAATACGGAACTGGAAGGATCCAGTGCGAGGAATACCGCGATCACAGAGATCACGATAACACAGATACGGGCAAGCCATACGCCCTTCTTGTCCGAAAGTTTCTTACCGAAGGTCTCCTGAACGAGGTTCTGGGAAACGGAAGATGCAGCCGCGAGAAGCTGGGAGTCTGCGGTGGACATGGTCGATGCGAGGATACCTGCAAGGATGACACCGCCGACAAATGCCGCGATGTAACCGTGAGATGCGATCCACTTCGCAACGTCAACGATGATGGTCTCTGCTGCGGAAGAATCAGAATATGCAGGAACGATACCATTCTTCATGAGAGAGTATCCGACGAAACCGATCACAATGGCGATCGCCATGGAGAAAACGACCCAGATCGATGCGATACGGCGGGACAGCTTGAGTTTCTTCTTATCCTCGATCGCCATAAAGCGGAGGAGAATGTGCGGCATACCGAAGTAGCCGAGGCCCCATGCCAGTGTCGATGCAACAGCAAGCGCACCGTAGCTGCCTACCGAGTCTTTCGCGACGTTGAAGCCCTTGAATACGTCCATGTAACCATCGAGGTTTTTCACATTACCGAATACATTTCCGAAACCGTTCGTGACGGCTTCGCCGACGCCGAGAACGACCAGCAGCGCGACCGTCATGATGATGGACTGGATAAAGTCCGTCGTGGATGCCGCAAGGAATCCGCCGAGTGTGCAGTAAAGAACAATGATGCAAGCACTGGCGATCATGGCGTAGGTGTAGGAAACATCAAAAAGCGAGGAAAAGAGTTTGCCGCAGGCCGCAAACCCGGATGCGGTATATGGTACGAAGAATACGACGATGAACAGCGCCGCAACCAGTGTGATGATGTGGTGCTTGTCTCCGAAACGCTTAGAGAAAAAGTCCGGCAGCGTTACGGCATCTACCTTCTGCGTATAGACTCTCAGGCGCTTGGCCACGAAGAGCCAGTTCAGGTACGTACCGATCGCAAGACCGATGGCCGTCCAGAACGCCTCCGGAATACCCGTCATCAGGGCAACTGCCGGAAGACCCATGAGAAGCCACGAACTCATGTCGGAAGCCTCTGCACTCATCGCGGTAACGATCGGGCCGAGCTTTCTGCCTCCGAGATAGAAGTCGTCTGTGTTCTTGTTCTTCTTGCTGAAAACACCACCGATCGCAACTACCATAATAAGATACAGACCGATGGCAATAAGGATAACAATGTTTGTTGTTGACATGCTATACCCCCCCTTTACCTTCACAACACTTTTTATAGTAGCAAAGATAGGGGC
Source organism: Clostridiales bacterium (assembly GCA_024695545.1). The sequence continues at coordinate 40,955 of JAILHZ010000169.1, read as the reverse complement.
GGAATTCTAGAGATTTAGGCAGTTTCGGGCAAGATTACTTTATACGACTTCCAGCTTTACGATTTCCCCGTTTTGCCACTCAAGCACTTTGACGGTCTTACCGCCGCGGAGCCTGATCCCCTCGATCCGGCCGTGCTTTTTCCATGCATCCGGAAGCGCGGGGAGGTATCTCACTTCGTCCTCATGGCTCTGCACCAGCATCTCGCAGATGCCGGCTGTCGCGCCGAAATTACCGTCGATCTGAAACGGCGGATGGTTATCAAAGAGGTTCGGAAGCGTCTGCTTACTGATCAGTGTCATCAGGTTCTCATATGCCTTCTCCCCTTCACCGAGCCGCGCATACATGTTGATGATCCACGCACGGCTCCAGCCGGAGTGCCCGCCGCCGAAGGAAAGTCTTCTTTCGATCGTCTTTTTTGCCGCCTCGAAAAGCACTTTTTCTTTTCTTGTGATCTGTGTTCCGGGGTAGAGCGCGAAGAGCTGGGAGATGTGCCTGTGTCCGGGTTCCGCTTCTTCGTAGTCTTCGTTCCACTCCATGATCTGTCCATACTTACCGACCCGGATCGGAGCTATGCGGGAGAGGACTTCTTCTGAACGTTTGGTGATAGAAACAGAGTTGTCCGGGGTGAGTGCTTTTTCCGCAGAAATACAAGCATTCAGAAGTTCGGTGATGATCTGGTTATCCATCGACGCGCCCTTACAGATCACGCCCTGCTCGCCGTTCGGAAGGATGTATGTGTTCTCCGGCGAGAGCGTCGGGCAGGTCACGAGATACTTGCCGTCGTCGATCAGGTAATCCATCACGAACTCGGCCGCCTCGCGCATAACCGGGTAGTTCTTCTTAAGGAAATCGATATCCATTGTGAAAAGGTACTGGTCCCAGACATGCAGCGCCAGCCACGCGCCGCCCATGACCCAGTAACTCGAACTGATGCAGACATCCTGCGGCGCGGTGTCTCCCCAGATATCCGTGTTGTGGTGCGCCATAAATCCACCGCAGCCGTACATCTTCATAGCCGTCTCGCGGCCGTTCTCTCGTACTCTTTCAAGGAGATCGAACAGCGGCTCCTGACACTCGGCAAGATTCGCCGTAAGCGCCGGCCAGTAGTTCATCTCGGTATTGATATTGATCGTGAAGCGGCTGCCCCAGATCGGTGTCATGTCCTGATTCCAGATGCCCTGAAGGTTCAGCGGCAGCGATCCCGGACGCGAACCCGCGATCATGAGATATCTTCCGAACTGGAAGAATCTCTCGACCTCTTCCTGCCCGTCGATTTGAAGTTTCACGCGGGCAAAGAGCGAACGGTAGTCTTCCTCATGCGCCTGATAAAGCTGCTCCCAGGAAAGCTTCGAAGCATTCTCGAGTTTTTCGAGAACAGATGCTTTCGGGTCGCTTTTGCGGAAAGTCGTATCTGCGCAAAGAATAACCAGTGCTTCATCGGCACCCAGGATCCTTACCGTGTTGCCGATCACTTCCGTCTTTCCGCCCTGCGGGATCACCTTAATACCACAGGCCATCTGCACACCGCCTTTTCCTCCGGCGGTTGCCTCCATAAGCTGGACATTACCGGGAAGTGCGATAATACTGTCCGTCAGTCCCGTATAGCACTGTCTTCGGATCGTCTGTTTCTGATACGGAGTTTCCTCCCAGGGCTTTCCCGGGTTTCTTCCGAGCTGCGCGTGAAAACTCAATGCTCCCGGCTGGTCTGCCGTTAGACGGATGATCATGGCATCGTGCGGATAGCTCGCAATCACCTCGCGGGTATACTTCACGCCGATCGTCTTGCCGCCGATCGTGCGATTCATCTTAAAACTCGTAGTAACTGTCGCAGTGGAAAGATCTAGTTCGCGGGAATAATCGGAGTACTCCGTCTCCGTGCCGTCAAACTCGATATAGAGATTTCCGAGGGTCTCATAATGGCGCTGTTCCTCCGGAATACCGGACAGCGCAAAAGTGCAGAGTTCCTGCGCCTCGCGGATGCGTCCCTCCATGATGAGCGAGCGGATCTCGGGAAGCTTTTCAAGCGCGGAAGGATTATTTCTGTCCTGCGGACCGCCATACCAGACACTGTCTTCATTGAGCTGGATCCGCTCGATATACGGAAGTCCGAAGACCATACCGCCGAGCTTACCGTTACCCACCGGAAGAGCCTCTTCCCACACCTTCGCAGGAGAAGAAAAAGAAATCTTCATCGCATCATTCAGTTTATCAGCCATAATCAACCTATCCTCACTAAATCAGATCCGCTAACTATTATATTGAAAATGCGTTAAGCATTCATCTGCATTATTCTTTTTAATCTGTAATTGTTATCAAATATCTCTTCAGATAAACCATTCATTTCAAGCAAACTACGGACACACCATTCCGGATCCTGGGTATGGAATGAGAAAAAGACATCATTCATCTGTTTATGTGGAAAAAGCTTCATGATTAGATTTGTCGGTTGTTCTCTTGTGTATGAAAGATAACGGTACATATACCCCATCCAGAACAGAGCACTTTTCGAATACCGGTTCTTTCCATAATCCGTATCTCCAAACTGCTCAAGAATACAATTCATTCCATCGTTCACATCAAGAGAAAAAGCCGACGTTTCATTTGTATCCAACATGATCAGCAAGTCCGAGTGCAGAAACCTTCGTAAAAACACAGCAGACGAGCAGGTCAGATCAGAAGATTTCTCGAACAGCCGTCCCTGATATTCAGCTAATAACAACCCATCATGATCAAATTTCTTCATTTCAGTACTTCCTCAATATATAAGCCATCTCTAAACTCTCGTTTTGCCAGCTTCAACTTCGTATCTATCTCATACCCTCGCGAAACAAGTGCTTTTCGGCAATCTTCCCGTTCCGGCTCACAAATGAAATATCTCTCCATAGGCTTTAAACTTTTTAACGCCTTTTCAGAGCGGAATACATACTGCAGACCGAGATCAGATGCAGACAGGGAATGGAGTGCTACATCAGCATTTATCTCACCTTCAGTAAACTGAGCCATAATATAGAACATTTTATTGTTCGCTATGGGCGCAATAACCACATCTGATTCTTCAATCTCCGAAATGATTGCTTTGATCTTATCACTTGAAGAAAAATCACCAAGCGTTCCACGGAAAAAGCAGATCGCCAGCATCCAATCAAGTGAACAGGTTAATCTTTTAATCTTCAGATCATCCAGCGAATAACGAAAGGAATAGACGGATGATCCTGCGTTCTCACAGACAAAAGATAATGCCTGATTATATGTTTCACCGCAATAAAATCCTTTACCAAAATCACAGTTCTTTCTCGAGCCCGTAACCGTTACTTCAGAAATTCCGTCTTTCGAACCATGGAAAAGGACATCGTGAAACCTCTCCTTCAGGATTTCCTCTCTGACAGTATTGATCCTGTACTTGTTGGCATAGGCATACGAGTAAAACTTCTCACAAACACTATCCGTAGTTTTACCGCTCTTCTTAATTACATCCAGCGTTACTCTCGAGATACCAGTTTTGTCAGACAGATCCGTATTTTTCAAGCCTTGGGCTTCCATAATAAAGGCAATATCTTCTGCTATATTGTACCCACAATTAACGGAAATCATACTCGCTCCCTCCTTGATATTGATTATACCTCGCACAACTTATTTGTACAACCTGTACAAATAAGTTTAATTCATTTTCCATAAAGCCGCTTTCAAAAACGAAGAAGGAAGTGGGAGTCACTTCCTTTTTCATCTGACCTTATTTATCTATAGAATCCTTATCGATTTTACTTGAGATAAAACCCCTAGAATCGTACATATAAAGCTTAACGATTCTTTGCACCGGATGCTCAAAACTCTTCAAAAAAGTCTATTTCAGTTTTGGTTTTAGGATAATCTCAATTGCGCATGAATACTACTACTCGTCTTCCACGGCTCTTATAAGTTCATCCCATGAGAAAAGCGGCATATTTCCGTTGTTTTGTGACAAACTTTCTGTCTTCAAGGAATCTGTCTGCTTCTGACCACAGAAACTACAAAAATCATCAGATTCCATTATCATATTTTGACAACGATTACATACACGCATGTTTACCTCCGCACATGAGATCTATCAAAATCTCTCCGTATCAGTCTACATAAGCCTTTGCAAATTGTTCTACAGATTTCATCGCCCCATTCAATACCTTTGTCAAGCAATTCAAATGCCCGGTCGTAATTAACCACCGCTTTACAACTATTGATAAGAAGATCTTTAGGCATCATTTTGGTGGTAAATGAATTTGCATCAAATCGTGGGAACCCGGTTATTCCAGCATAAAGACATGCTAATGTCCTAAGAGAATTCAAATCAGCGTATTCTTCGATATTCCTTTCGAAATGACTAATAGCCTCGCGTTTTTTGGCTATGTCCGTTTCTGGTGTCATACACCACTCATACAGCGCGCCTTCGAATTCAAACTGTCTCAGAACTCGACTTCTCCCTAGCTGAAGCTCAGCGTTATTTTCCTCAGAATAACTGCCATTCTTTTTTGTATAATCATCGCACTTTTTCGCATAAAAATTTGCTTTAATATGGTTCGGAGCACCAAATTTACCGTCATCCTCATATATCATCATAGGGCGTGTATAATGATCTGTTATGTCACATGTCTCATCAATAATCTTGTGTCTCATGTCCAAAGTCGGAGCAAAACCCACTTCATCTGCTTTATAGTACAAATATGCCAATTTCAGTAGGGCGTTCTGCTCTCCAAGATCGTATGAGAACTTAAACCAGCTAATAGCTTCAAAAACATTGTTTTCTACACCTCTTCCAAAAAGATATGAATCAGCAACATAAAAAGCTGCTGTCGAATCTCCGTTTACAGCTGCTTCCTGATTAAACCGAATCGCTTTCTTATAATCTTGAATACCACCCTTGTCGAAACTATAGTATATGTGACCCAATCGTCTCGCCGCATAATCAGCCTTGAGATCGTATGCCTTATGAAGATATCGGAGTGCTTCAATATAACTCATATACGGACCAGCTTCATCGCAATCAAAAACGATGTGTTGTATCAGATAAATTGATCCTATGTCCTCCTGATCTGCTGCCAAATGCAACCAATATAGTGCACTTTGATAATCTCGAATATCCATATAATAGCAGCCTAACGTATATTGCGATCCTATATGTCCTTGTTGCGCCGCCGATAAAAATAGTGGAAGCCACTTATTTGTGTCTTTTGTTGGCTGATCCTCATCATAATAACAATAGGCCAAACCAAAAAGAGCACGCGCATTATTGGGTTCTTCTTTTAAAACATAGTTGTACAAACGAACAGACTCTTCAACATTCCGCTCAACACAGTCGCCTTCTCGATAGTAATAAGCAGTTTGAAGTATTGCTTCTAATCGATCATTCATATCTGATGTCTCCTTACTAATTATTCAGATTAATCTGTTGAATGTACTCAACATCTCTTAGAGATCGTTCTTAGTTTTCCCATTTCTCTGTACATACTAAATACGGCTCCCAAGTGTGGAGAATAGAGTTCTCTGGAAAACCATTAGAGATTCTACGCAATCCACGTATATCAGATTAATGCAAGTCAAAATGTATACTTAGCATTTTAATATAGGGGCAACAGAAATCTGATAGAAGATATCATAGGGAAGTGCAAACAGTAAAAATTTGCTAATACCTTCTCCATTCCGATATAGCCGTTGCCACATTTCTCATATATCTATCATGCGCTGCCTGTCTCTGTATATCCTGAATTTGGAACTGCATTTGATATAAAGAGATTGCTTCATATATTGAATTCGCCCGACCAAACTTTACATTATCTCTTATCGCATATAAAGCTTCCGGAGTGTGATACTGCTGCGGCACAAGACCAATATATGGAGCTACATAGTTCCAAGCCATCTGTTGTGATCGCAGAAGATCCTGATCCCTCTGTCTGCTCTTGAATATTTTTCCTTTTCTTTCATTTATCTCATTACACACAGCGTAATAATATGGTAAATAAGCTGCCAATATTTCTAATCCGTTCAATAATTCATATCTATCCATAAAAACTCCCCCTTCTTGTTAATCAGTAAGAGTTAAGGGTCTCTTGAAAAGAGAGCCTTAACCTGTTGTTCATAGAATAACAGGCGATTTTTCAATTTATTATGTAATTGTTCATAGTTTTGATAAATCTCTCGATATCTTGCTTCTTCTTAAAAGAAGTCGTTAAAGAAATGATTGAAGCTTCTATATACGCTAATTGAGATAGATTTCTCATAATGTTATAATTTCCTAAGTTGACTTACTCGAAAGAAGGATCGATTCATGTCTTTGGGTGCAATTCTGTACCAGCTTTTTCTGTCACCGCTGACGTTAATCTTTGAAACAGTGTTCAGCATAGCTTTCGATCTTCTGGCATCGGCCGGTGCAGCGATCTTTCCGCTGAGTCTTGTTGTTAATCTCCTGCTTCTTCCCTTCTATAACCGGGCGGACGCGATCCAGGATGAGGAGCGCAAACGTCAGGAGAAGATGGCGCCATTCATCGAGCACATCAAGAAGACTTTCAAGGGCGATGAGCGCTATATGATGCTCCAGTCCCTCTACAAAGAAAACAAGTACAAGCCGATCTACGCGCTTCGAAGCTCGATCGCGCTGATCCTTGAAGTGCCGTTCTTCATCGCGGCGTATAACTTCCTTTCGAATCTTCCGGTAATCCGCGGCACGAGTTTTCTTTTTCTTAAGGACCTCGGTCAGCCGGACAGGCTCTTTTCCATCAGCGGCTTCACCATTAACTTCCTGCCGATCCTGATGACTCTGATCAACATCGTCTCGTCAGAGATCTACACGAAGGGACAAAAATTCAAGGATAAGATCACGCTCCACGGCATGGCCCTGATTTTCCTCGTACTACTCTACAATTCCCCGTCGGGTCTGGTCCTGTACTGGACGCTGAACAACATATTCTCCCTCATCAAGAACATCGTCCGCGCGAGCAAAGACAAGAAGCGCACGATCCGCATCACGATCGCCATCGCGGGCCTTCTCCTTCTGGTCTACGCGGCTTTCTTCAAGGGTCCCTCGAATACGCGGATCTTCATGTTCATGGTCGGCCTGATCATGCTCCTTCTTGGCAGCATCCGCTCTTCTTTCCGCCCGAAAAGCACTGATGCCGGGCCCTCTCCGGATAATAAACTCTTCCTTCTTGGTACGCTTTTCCTGAGTGTTTTTCTCGGCGCGCTGATCCCGTCGTATGTTGTCCTGGCCTCTCCTGCCGAGTTCATCATACTGACAGCGGTCCACTCGCCGGTCAGATACATCATCTACGCATTCCTTACGGCGCTCGGTGCTTTTGCCGTATGGGGAGGACTGTTCTATTACCTGGCAAGACCAAAGAACAAGCGCCGCGCGACGGTCGTGATCTGGTGCTTCGCTTTCTTAAGCACGGTCGACTTCCTGATCTTCGGAAAGAACGAGAATATCCTCTCTTCCGATCTTGAGTTCGATCCCGGTTTTTATCTGCCGTCCAGCCGCGTAATTCTTAATCTTCTTTCCGTGATCCTGACCATCGCACTGGTCATTCTTCTTTGTAAAAAAGCACCCGCGATCATCCGTTTCGTGGCACCGGTTTTCCTGGCCGTCGCCTTTGTGCTTTCCGGGTACAACATCTATAAGATCGAAGCCGAGATGCCCAATATCCGAAGGGTCGCGGCAAATACGACGAAGGAGATCCCGCATGTGGAACTGAGTAAAGACGGAAAGAACGTCGTCGTGATCATGCTCGACCGCGCCGTCTCTTCGTACCTTCCGTACATCTTCGAAGAAAGACCGGAGTTAAAAGACCAGTTTTCCGGCTTTACCTGGTACCCGAATACGCTTTCCTACGGCATGCTCACCGTCATCGCGGCACCGTCGCTTTTCGGCGGGTATGACTATACGCCGGTTGCCATCAATTCCCGAGACGACAAAACGCTTGTCGAGAAGCACAATGAAGCGCTTCTTACGATGCCCCTGATCTTCTCGGATGCCGGCTACAAGGTCGATGTCTTCGATCCGCCGTACGCCAATTACAGTGTCATCCCGGATCTTTCGATCTACGATCCGTATCCGGCGATCGATGCTTATAACACAGAGTACGGCCTTTTCCTTGACGAGGATGTCAATAAGTCCCAGATCGTCTCGACCTGGAAGAGGAACTTTTTCTGCTACAGCCTGATGAAGTCTTCCCCGCTCGTTCTCCAGCCGCTTCTTTATGCCGACGGTAAGTACTTCGCACCGGACGAGACGCGCTCGATCATGCAAAAGGGCGACAACAGCGCGCACTTCATCATCTCGGCGATGTATATGAACACATTCTCGAATTCCTATAATGCGCTAAAAGCACTGCCGTCGATGACTCATGCGTCGGATTCTTCCGACAACCATTTCTTTCTGATCCAGAACGGTACGTCGCACAATGTCATGCCGCTTCAGGAGCCGGAATACGAGGCGAGATACGAAGTCAACAACACCGAATTCGACAAGACGCATACAGACAGATTCACGCTTGACGGAAAGACCATCACCATGAACGACCAGAACCAGCTGTCCCACTATCAGTGCGATATGGCGGCCTTTATCCAGGTCGGTAACTGGCTGGATCATCTTAAGGAGATGGGTGTCTATGACAACACCAGGATCATCATCGTCTCTGACCACGGCTGGCCGCTGAAGAGCATCGATGACATGATCTTTGCCGACCGGATCTCAGATACAACTTTCCGCAATTCCAAAGACGCCATGGCCTATAACCCGGTGCTTTTCGTCAAGGACTTCGGTGCGGCCGGAGAATACACCACGGACTACACCTTCATGACCAATGCGGATACGCCGTATCTGGCGATGCAGGGACTGATCGATGATGCGGTCAATCCGTTCACAGGCCGCCCGATCTACCGCCCAGAAGAAAAGAATGCGCCAAAGCAGTACATCCTGTATGCGGACAGCTGGTCGCTGCCGAAGGAGGCAACCACGATCGATCCGGGCAGCAAGCTCCTGTGGTACTCTCTGGAGAATCAGGACATCTTCAACAAGGACAACTGGAGGCAGGAAGAAAGCGAGCCGAAGGGATAAAAGCGTTCTCCTGCCGGTGCTTTTTCCAAGAGCGGATAACCCGCTGATTCCCATCTATACGCGCGCATACATATACACGCGCGGTCGCGCGCGATCGCGCACGTTATTAATATATATTGAGATACTTTCTGTGAAGTGTTATAATTCCATCTGTTCGTCTGAGTGCTTTTCGAGCCCGGCGGACATCGAAAAAAGGAAAAAGAAAACACACAAAGGAAGTCTGATTCTATGTCATTTGGATCAATACTGTACCAGCTTTTCCTGTCGCCGCTGACACTTATCTTCGAAGCGGTGTACAGTACTGCGTTTGAGCTCTTAAGATCGAGCGGTGCCGCAATCTTCCCCTTGAGCCTTGTGGTCAACCTCCTGCTCCTTCCGTTCTATAACCGGGCGGATGCGATCCAGGCGGAAGAGCGTGAGCGCGAGAAGAAAATGGCTCCGTTTGTCGAGCACATCAAGAAGACCTTTAAGGGCGATGAGCGTTTCATGATGCTCCAGACCCTCTACAAAGAGAACAACTACAAGCCGATCTATGCGGTAAGATCGTCGATCGCGCTTGTCCTGGAAGTTCCGTTTTTTATTGCGGCGTATAACTTCCTGTCGAAGCTGCCGGACCTGCAGGGCGCGAAGTTCCTCTGCTTCAGCGACCTTTCTAAGCCGGACGGACTTCTCGTGATCGGCGGTGTGGCGATCAACGTTCTGCCGATCCTAATGACCCTGATCAATGTCGTCTCCTCGGAGATCTACACAAAGGGCTTAAAGTTCAAGGATAAGATCATGCTCCACGGTATGGCCCTGATCTTCCTCATACTCCTCTATGATTCCCCGTCCGGACTCGTTCTTTACTGGACCCTCAACAACATCTTCTCGCTTCTGAAGAATGTCGTAAACGGCACGAAGAACAAGGCCCGTACCGCAGGTATCCTCTTCGGTATCGGCGGCGCTGCGGTCCTTCTCTACGGCTTCTGCTTCTTCCACGGACTTCCGAACTACCGTCTCGGTGTCCTGGCCTTCGGCGCACTGATGCTGATCCCGTTCGTGATCGGCATGCTTCCCCGCCGTAAGGAAAAAGCACTCGCCTCTGACACTTTCGCTGTTTCTGAGAAGAAGCCGGACCACAGACTTTTCTTCGGCGGTGCGCTGTTCCTGACGATCCTTCTCGGCGGACTGATCCCGTCTTCGATCATCAAGTCCTCGCCTCTGGAGTTCGTCCTGACATCGGACGTACACTCCCCGAACCGCTATGTATTCTTCGCATTCCTGACCGCTGCAGGATTCTTCATCATCTGGAGCGGACTGTTCTATTACCTGGCCAGCAACAAGACGAAGCGCTGGTTCACCGGCGCGGTATGGGTCTGCGCGATCACGGGTATTGCAAACTACATGGTCTTCGGCGCCAACAGCAATTCGCTTACGACTGACCTCAGATTTGACGTTGCGCTCGATCTTGCCAAGAACAAGATCTTCCTCGATATTCTCATGATCGTCGCGCTGACTGCCTTGATCATCGTGATCTATAAGAAAAAAGCATCGGTCATCCGCTTTGTATCTCCGGTCCTTCTGATCGCGATCGGCGCCATGACTCTCTATAACTGCTACGATGTCGAGAAGGCGATGCCGAATATCCGCAGAGTTATCGCAGAAAATGCGAACTCCGAGCGTCCGACACTCACCTTCAGTAAAGATAAAGAGAACGTTGTCGTTCTCATGATCGACCGTGCAGTCGCATCCTACGTACCGTATCTTTTCCAGGAGGATCCGAATCTCGCCAAGCAGTTCGACGGATTCACCTGGTACCCGAATACACTTTCCTTCGGAACCAGAACACTCGTCGGCGCTCCGGCGCTCTTCGGCGGATATGACTACATGCCGTCGAACAGTAACCTTCGCGACGATATCTCCCTGAAGGATAAGCACAACGAGTCCCTGAAGGTCATGCCGGTCCTCTTCTCCGAGGCAGGCTACGACGTCACCGTCATGGACCCGCCGTATGCCGGCTACAGCCTGATCCCGGATCTGTCGATCTACGATGAATATCCGGAGATCAAGACCTACAACACCGAGTTCGGCCAGTTCCGTGATTCTTCCGAAATCGCGGGCAACATGAAGTCGATCTGGAAGAGAAACTTCTTCTGCTACAGCGTGATGAAGGTCTCCCCGCTCTTCATGCAGTCGGCCGTCTACTCGACCGGTATTTACTTCCAGCCGGGTACATCAAGTACTGCCCTGATCCAGGGCGGCGCGATTGACCGCTATAACGTTCCGGCCGCGCTGATGGATTCGTTCATGAACTCCTACGAAGTACTCCGCGCACTCCCGTCGATCACCGAGGCGAAGGAGACCGGCAAGAGAAACTTCATCATGATGCAGAACAGTGCGACGCACAACATCATTCCTCTCCAGGAACCGGAATACGAGCCGGCTGATGTCGTCGAGAACGGCGAATACGACCGCACACATACAGACCGTTTCACTTATAACGGTGTCACCATGAAGATGGATACCACCTATCAGATGGCGCACTACGAGAGTGACATGGCTGTTCTTAAGCGTCTCGGCGAATGGATGGAAGAGCTGAAGAAACTGGGTGTCTACGACAACACCAGGATCATCATCGTATCCGACCATGCATGGGGTCTCGGTTCCTTTGACAGCATGCTCTTTGGCAGCGGCGATCCGGATACTCTCTATAACGCAGAAGATGCCATGGGTTATAACCCGGTGCTTTTCTATAAGGATTTCAATTCCAGAGGCGAGTTCAAGATGGACTACACCTTCATGACCAATGCGGATACACCGACACTGGCCATGAGTGGACTTCTTGAGAATCCGGTCAATCCGTTTACGAACAACCCGATCTTCCAGCCGGATGCCAAGAACGGCGATATGCTCGTGCTTTACACCGACAACTGGTCGGCCGAGTCCAATACCGGCAACACATTTACAAACTGCATCTGGTACAGCCTGAAGAATCAGAATGTACTTGAAAAAGAGAACTGGGAGGAAGTTGACAGATGATGCATCCCGTTAGACTTTATATTGACCCGGGTACGGGTTCCATGCTTTTTGCGATCCTGATCGGTCTTCTCGGCGTAGCGCGCTTCGCCTTCAAGGGCCTGTGGGTCAAGATCCGTTTTCTTCTTAGTGGCGGCAAGGCCAAGGACGATTCCGACAAAGCCATCAAGCTGGCGGTCTTCTCTGACGACAAGCGTTACTGGTCGGTATTCGAGCCGATCCTTAAGGAAATGAACGACCGTGGTTTTGACTGCGTATATATGACCGCATCCGAAGACGATCCGGGACTGAAGTCCGAGATGGAGCACGTCAAGGCTGAGTGCATCGGTCCGGGCAACAAGGCATTTGCGAAGCTCAACTTCGTCAAGGCTTCCATCGTTCTTTCGACCACACCGGGCGTTGACGTCTACCAGTGGAAGCGCTCCAAGGACGCCAAGTACTACGTCCACGTTCCGCACTCCCCTGCCGAGATGACGACCTACAGAATGTTCGGTATCGACTTTTACGATGCCGTCCTCTGCTCCGGCCAGTTCCAGATCGACGATACACGTGACCTCGAGGAGGCCCGCCATCTTAAGGCAAAAGAACTTGTCCTGACGGGCAGTCCTTTTATGGATGAAAAGAGAAAGAAATTTGAAGAGAGAAAGGCCGCAGCCGAAGAAGGCAAATCATCCGAAGATAAGGATAAGACCAGAACCGTTCTCCTCGCTCCTTCCTGGGGCGCGAGCGCGATCCTTTCCCGCTACGGCGAAGAGTTCATCCGTGACCTTCTCGCGACAGGCTATCACATCATCGTACGTCCGCACCCGCAGTCCTTTACTTCGGAAAAAGAACTGATGGATAAGCTGATGGCGGAATTTCCGAATTCCGATCAGCTCGAGTGGAACCGTGATACAGACAACTTTGATGCCCTGAACCGTTCGGACATCCTGATCTCCGACTTCTCGGGCGTTATCTTCGACTTCTCGCTCGTATTCGATAAGCCGGTCATCTGCGCCGACACCGAGTTCGATGCTTCCCCGTACGATGCATGGTGGCTCAACCGTCTGCCGTGGGGCTTAAGCGTTATCCCGAGACTGGGCGCGAAGCTCACCAAGGAAAACCGAAGCGATCTTAAGAAGATGATCGATGACTGCCTCGAGGACGAGTCCTTCACAGAGAGCCGTCATCAGGTACGTGACGAGGCCTGGGCATACCAGGGCGAGGGCACCAGGCGTGTCTGCGACTACCTCGTTGCCAAGTACGAAGAACTGACAAAGAAGTCCGAAGCAGAAGCTGAGCCGGATTCCAGGAATTCTAAGGATTCCAAGAAAGAGCCGAAGAAGAAGGCGAAAGCAGAAGCCTGATACTAGGGGGTTGCCGTGTCCATCGGGAGTATTCTATATCAACTGTTACTCTCTCCGCTCACCTTGATCCTGGAGGCTGTCTTTGCGGCGGCCTTCTACGTTCTCGGGAGCTGTGGCGCGGCCATCTTCCCGTTAAGTCTGGTCGTCAATCTCCTTCTCCTGCCCTTCTATAACCGTGCGGATGCGATCCAGGCAGAAGAGCGGGATCGCGAGAAGAAGATGGAGCCGTTCGTCAGCCACATTAAGAAGTCCTTCAAGGGCGATGAGCGATACATGATGCTTCAGGCGTTCTATAAGGAAAACAACTATAAGCCGATCTACGCGCTCCGCAGCTCGATCGCGCTGATCCTCGAAGTTCCGTTCTTCATTGCGGCTTATAACTTCCTTTCGAATCTCCCCGCACTCCGCGGCACGGGTTTCCTGTTCCTGAAAGACCTCGGCCAGCCCGACGCGCTCTTTAAGATCAGCGGCTTTTCCATCAATGTGCTTCCGATCCTGATGACGCTCATCAACGTCGTGTCCTCGGAGATCTACACGAAGGGCTTAAAGTTCAAGGACAAGATCACGCTCCACGGTATGGCCCTGATCTTCCTCGTACTGCTTTACAACTCCCCGTCCGGTCTCGTACTGTACTGGACGCTCAACAACGTTTTTTCACTTATCAAGAACATCGTCAACGCGCGTTCCGACAAGCGCCGTGCGACCGGTATCGCATTCTCCGTCACCGGTCTTCTGATCATCATTTTCGGACTTCTCTTCAAGGGACCTTCGAAGTCAAAGATGATCATTCTTCTCGTCGGCGCCGCTTTCCAGCTGCCGCTGCTTCTGCGTTCTTCGGGAGCGAAGAAATCCTCTGTCGGGAAGGATCCATCCGACAATAAACTCTTCATCTACGGTGCACTCTTCTTAAGTATCTTTCTCGGCGCGCTGATCCCGTCATTCGTCATCGCGTCTTCCCCGTCGGAATTCGTCCTGATGACCGCTGTCCACTCGCCGGTAAGATACATCATCTATTCGCTTCTCACCGCCGTCGGCGCCTTCGTCATCTGGGGCAGCCTCTTCTACTACCTCGCGGGAAACAAGAACAGGAAGCGCGCAACCGCCGCGATCTGGTGTTTTTCCATCATCGGCACCGTCAACTTCCTTCTGTTCGGAAAGAGCGAGAGCATCCTTTCTTCCGACCTGCAGTTCGACACCGGACTTTCCCACGCGGCATCCGTAAAACTTCTGAACCTCTTTGTGACGCTCGCCATCATCGGCGCCGTCATTTTCCTCTTTAAGAAAAGCACTGCCGTCATCCGTTTTATCGCGTCGATACTTCTGATCGTCGCCACTGCGATCTCCGGATACAACATCTATAAGATCAGTTCCGACATGCCTGATATCCGAAGGGTCATCGAGAACACGAATCAGGAGCTTCCCGAGATCCCGTTAAGCAGAGACGGACAGAACGTCGTGGTCATCATGGTCGACCGCGCCATCGCCTCCTACATCCCGTATATGTTCCAGGAGCGCCCCGAGCTGAAAGAACAGTTCTCCGGCTTTACCTGGTACCCGAATACACTTTCCTTCGGCATGCGCACCGTCATCGCGGCACCGGCGCTTTTCGGAGGGTATGACTACACGCCGGATGCCATCAACGACCGGACCGGCGTGCCGCTTCAGCAGAAGCACGACGAATCACTTCTTACGATGCCGATCCTCTTCTCCGAGGCAGGATACGACGTCACCGTCTTCGACCCGCCTTTTGCCGGCTACAGCGCGATCCCGGACCTGTCGATCTACGACAAATATCCGTCCATCAGCGCCTACAACACCGAGCTCGGACTGTTCCGTGATTCGGACGAGACCGACAGCGAGATCAAGTCGGTCTGGAAGAGAAACTTCTTCTGCTACAGCCTCATGAAGGCTTCCCCGATGGTCCTTCAATCCGTCATCTATACGGACGGCACCTACTTCGCGCCGGACAACTCGAAGCTGTCCATGCAGACACTCGGCGAGGACACCGCACACTACATCATCTCGGCAGCCTACATGAACCTCTTCCGCGATTCCTATGCGGCACTTCAGGCACTGCCTTCCATGACGAAGATCGACGAGTCATCCGATAAGCACTTCTTCCTTCTGCAGAACGGTACCGCGCACAACGTCATGCCGCTCCAGGAGCCCGATTACGCGCCGCAGTACGAGGTCGACAACACCGAGTTCGATAAGACGCACACCGACCGTTTTACCTATAACGGAAGAACGATGGACATGGCGGGAAAAACCAAATATAAACTGACGCACTACCAGTGCAATATGGCCGCGTGGATCCAGCTCGGCAACTGGATGGACTACTTAAAAGAACTCGGCGTCTACGATAACACGAGGATCGTCATCGTCTCCGACCACGGCTGGCCGCTCGGTAACTTCGAAGACATGCTCTTTCTCGACGGATCAAACACCGGCGCAGAGTATAACCCCGAAGACGCCATGGCCTATAACCCGGTGCTTTTCGTAAAGGATTTCGGGGCTAAGGGAGAGATCAAGACAGACAATACCTTCATGACGAATGCGGACACACCGTATCTTGCCATGAACGGCCTGATCGACGATCCCGTCAATCCGTTTACCGGAAACCCGATGTTCCGTCCCGAGGAAAAAGAAAAGCCGATGTACATCATGTACACCGATAAGTGGGGACTTACAGACAACTCCGGCACCACGTTCACCGACACGATCTGGTACTCGCTGAACGGACCGGACATCTTCAATAAGGATTACTGGAAACAAGAAGAAAGCGAACCCTGAGGCGGTCCGCTTTTTTCTTCTTATGCTTTTCGTATTTCGGGAGGAGCGAAATCGATTATGCTTTTTCAGTGCACGGTACAGGCTTGAGTGTCTCGGGGTCGATGGTGACCGGTCCGGAGAAAAGTCCCGCGTTATCGTATTTACCGTAGATGTCCAGCTCATAGACCGGATTGCCCGCCGCATCCGTCCGGCCCGTCTCACTAAGATCGAAGGAGACATACTCTTCGCCGGTCAGGACGGTTCCGTCAGAGATGGTAAATCCCTTGTACCAGTTGCTTGCCTTGTAGGTATTCAGCGTGATTTTGTGATCCTCATCGCACTTGATGCTGATCCAGTCTCCGTAGTTATTGCATGTGTGGTTCTCAAGGTAGCTTCCGGTGAATACGACCATGCCGCCGTTACTTGTCTTGAAAGCCTTCGTCTCTTTCGAGCTCTTGACCGGTACGGAAGCGTAGATGTCTTTGCTGTAGAATGTGCCGGATCCGATGTTATCGTTGGAAGGATCATCACTGAAGCCTTCGCTGTAGATCGTGTTCCAGTTACTGCCGTCCTCGGTCGTGACCAGGATGTAGTAGTTATTGTACATATATGCATTTCCGTCCCAGATCAGCATGTATGCGAAGCAGTCATCAACTACGTTCATAAACTCTTCGTAGCGCTTCACATCCAGCTTCTTCGTGCTGTATGTATCTGCATCACATACGGTCTTGCCGTCTGTCATCTTGTACGTGCGAGAGGTGTCATACTCGATCACGCCGTATCTGTCGATAAAACCGTCTGTGCCGTCGATCTTCTGAACATTAGCCGCCTTGGTATCATCTGCGTCCTTCGAAGCTTCTTTGCGGGTTTCCGTCGACACTGCTTTTACGGGCTTTGCCGGAGAGGATGTCAGAACTGTCGTTACCGGAGATGTCTCCGCAGTCTGTGCAACAGCCGCTGTGTTGACAGGTGTCACATTCATGCTGGCTGTCTTGTCGACTTCGCTGCTCGAGCATGCCGCAAAACACGCGATTGCCTTAATCAGTGAAAATACGATTGCGAATCTCCTTCTCTTCATTTTTGACCCCTTTTCCAGTACCGAGTACCTCTTTGCTATGGTTCTATTGTATGTCGCATTTTGCGACACGCCACATTAGATTATTACACGATTATCTTCAAAAGTTACATCGGCGTACAAAAAAGGACGGGACCAGGTATTCCTGATCCCGTCCCGGGTCTTTTATATCTTCGCGAAAAGCACTTGCTTTCTTTCAGTCTTCCGCCTGAAAAGCACCCGCTTCCGCTCTTTTGATCGCTTTGCCTTACAGCGTCGCGATATACTCCATGAAGTTCTGCTTGTTCTCAAGCGCTGTTGTGGTCGGACGTCCGAGGTCTTCACGGGCACCGATACTGCACATTACCTCGATCAGGCAGAGTTCGTTCAGGCCCTTCGCCAGCGACAGTTCGCGGTCGAGTTCCTCGAAATCATTTACGCGTACTGCGTAAGGATAGCCGCATGCCTTTGCCACACCGACGAGATCGACATCGCCCATGACAGTAGGCATACCGCCGACCGTCTCATGTGCGCCGTTATTGATAACGATATGTACGAGATTCTTCGGCTGGTTAGAACCGAGAAGCGCCATGGAACCCATGTGCATAAGAACGGCACCGTCTCCGTCGACACACCAGATCTTCTGGTTCGGCTTGTTGATCGCCACGCCGAGCGCGATGGAGGAACTGTGTCCCATCGAGCCGACGGTCAGGAAGTCGTACTTGTGGCTCTGTCCGTTTGCCACGCGTGTCTCGAAGAGTTCACGGGAAGCCTTACCTGTTGTGGAGATGATCGGATCCTCTTCACTTACGGCAACGATGTGCTGAATGATCTCTTCTCTGATCATGGTGTTATCGTTCTCATAGACAACTTTCTCATCGTAGGAAAGCGCGCCTTTACGGATAACGAATGCAACATCTTTTCCGGAATCCAGAATACCTCTGAACTCTTCCATCTTCGCTTCGACTTCTTCGTCAGTGGTATCCTTGCCGATCACAAAACTAGCGATATCCATATCGTCGAGAAGCTTGATCGTGACTTCACCCTGATAGATGTGCTGTGGCTCGTCGTGGATGCCGGGCTCGCCTCTCCAGCCGATGATAAACACGGTCGGGATCGCGTAGACCTTATCGTTCAGAAGGCTTGCCACCGGGTTGATGATGTTGCCTTCGCCTGAGTTCTGCATGTAAACGACCGGGACCTTGCCTGTCGCGAGGTGATATCCTGCTGCAAGTGCGGTGCAGTTACCTTCGTTTGCCGCGATCACGTGGTGATGCGCATCGATGCCGTAAGTATGCATCAGGTAATTGCACAGTGCTTTTAACTGGGAATCCGGAACACCGGTATAAAAATCCGCGCCAATGATCTCTACAAGTTTTTCTACTTTCATATTCTGCTCCTTACGTTAAGTCCTCCGCCCGTATCCTAAGGCGGTTATGTGATCAGATCTCGTCGATCAGTGTGATGATGTTCTTAATGGACATCAGGCGATCATCGACTTCCTTCGCTCTGTGGTACTTCAGGATATCTTCTGCGGTCTGCTGCATCGCCGGGAACGCGGATCTTGTGAGCTGGTTCGCGTAGATAACGATGTTAACGCCGTGAGAAGCCAGTTCTTCTTCCGTGATGGTATTAAAGCTTGTCGGAACAACAACGATCGGTGTCTTAGCATCCTGGCTTCTAAACTTGTCGCAGAACTCGCAGATCTCTGCCGGATCTTTCTTCCGGCTGTGGATCATGATTCCGTCTGCGCCGGCCTTTACGAAAGCAAAAGCACGTGCGAGGGCGTCTTCCATGCCCTGCTCGAGGATCAGGCTCTCGATACGCGCAATGATCATGAAATCGTCGGTCAGCTGTGCCTTCTTACCAGCCGCGATCTTCTCGGAGAACTCCTCGATCGTTGCCTGCGTCTGCTTCACTTCCGTACCGAAGAGAGAATTCTTCTTAAGCCCCTTCTTGTCCTCGATGATGACAGCGGAAACACCCATTCTCTCGAGGGATCTTACTGTATAAACAAAGTGCTCGGTAAGTCCGCCGGTATCGCCGTCGAAGATGATCGGCTTGGTGGTAACTTCCGTGATATCCTCGATCGTTCTGAAACGTGAGGTCATATCGACGAGCTCGATGTCCGGCTTACCCTTCGCGGTACTGTCGCAGAGGGAGCTGACCCACATCGCATCAAACTGGTCAAGCTTGCCTTCGTGTTCAACGACCGTCTTCTCAACGATCAGGCCTGTCAGACCGCTGTGTGCTTCCATCGCCTTTACGATCGGTGTCATCTCGATCAGCTGGCGGAGTCTCTTTCTTCTGTACTCCGGCATCGCGAGCTTCTCACGGAGCTGCAGGTCGATCTTTCTGACCTTCTCGTTAAATGTATACGGAACATCGACGAGCTGTCCGCCATATGCAGAAAGCAGCTCCTCAACATGCGCGCGGATCGTGCTCTCCGGGCCCTCTTTCCAGTTATCGCCGTGCACGACGTAATCCGGATGAATCAGCTCGATGACATCATCGTACTGCATCTGCTCCTGAAGAACGACCTGATCGATTCCGGGGATCGTCTTATAAAGGCGCATACGCTCCTCCTGGGAGATCGTCGGGAACTTGTTGTAGCGGATCAGGACCTGGTCGGAAAGGCATCCGACGATGACCTTACCGAGTTTCTTCGCTTCGTTAATGATATTCATGTGTCCTTCGTGAAGGACGTCTGTGCAGAAACAAGTATAAGCTGTTTTCATGATGATTCTCCTTTTTCTATCTGTCAGTCTTCTTCGCCAAAAGCACTGTTGCTCATGGCTTTTCCGCTATACGGCTAACCGGTCAGTTCTTATACTGGACCGGAACCTTTACGCCTGTCGTCTCAAGCGCTTCACGGAACACCTTGAAGAAGTCCGCGATATCCGGCGCATCGATTGCACCGAGTGAGCAGAGACGGAATGTGTTTGTCGTAGAGATCTTTCCAGGATAGATGGTAAAGCCTCTCTCATAGCAGTAGTCGTGTACCTTCTCGAAGCTCCAGTTCGGATCATCCGGATAGATCGCCGAGGATACAAGACCGGTTCTCCACTCCGGCTTGATGACCTGACGGAAGCCGAGCTTCTCAAGTCCATCGTTGATGGCATTAAAGACGCGCGTATGGCGTGCCCACTTCGCTTCTTCACCTTCTGCCCAGTATTCCTTCAGCGCCTGAATCGTCGCATAGATCGTCTGTACCGGCGGAGTAAAGTGCATCTCGCCTGTCTTCTCGAAGCAGTCATACTGCAGGAAAAGATTGCAGTAGTAGCTTCTCTTCGGGTTATTCGCAGATGCCTCGAGGATCGCACGGTTACCGACAACAAACGACAGACCTGTAAATGCCATCAGTCCTTTTTGCGCGGAAGCCATCAGGAAATCAACATTGTCCTCCTTGATATTGATCGGGCGCATCGCGTATGTGCTTGTCGTATCGACTGTGAAGATCGCGCCGTACTTATGCACCAGCGCACCGATCTCGCGGATCGGATTGAGGATACCCGTACCTGTCTCGTTGTGTGTCGTATGCACGAGTCCGATATCCGGATTATTCTTCAGTGTCTCCTCAACAACAGCCAGGTCCGGACGCTCATCGACCGGGAACTTCAGGTCGATATGCGGAAGTCCGTAGTACTGGCAGATCTCGACGGCACGGGAAGAATATGCGCCGTTATTGATCACGAGGACCTTCTTTCCTTCCGGAAGCAGCGAGTTGATACATACGTCGATATTGATCGTTCCCGATCCGCAGAAAAGGACGGAAGTGTATTCCTGAAGATCTCCGTGAACAACACGGACGAGGTCCTCACGAAGGCCCTTCATGAGACCTGCGAACTCTTTTTCACGAGGGCAGATGTCCGGCACGACCTGTGCATACTTTACTGTATCGGTCGTCGTCGACGGACCCGGATTTAAAAGGATGTTTCTTTTTACTGGTTCCATAAGTATTCTTCTTTCTTTATGTCTTATTCTCAGGCGCCTGCCATCACGGCGGCGCGGCTTCTCTCACACGTCATATGCCGGGTCGATCGCCTTCAGTTCTCTGAAAGTATCGATCTCAACGATATCGTCTGCCTTGCAGGCACGGACTTCGACTTTATAGTTTTCTTTCTTATATACGAGCGGTACCTGCTCCCAGTATCTTTCTTTTCCGCCCGGACCGTTGAACACTGAAGGCACATCCGTCTCCAGCTTCTTTCCGTCCTCTTCGTTCCAGAAAGAAATACCCACCATCTGCCAGCAGTTCTCGCCGCCGACCTTCTCTTCCTTGATGACGCCGTCCTTTACGACGAAGCACCAGTCGTCCGTGCGTTCCATCGGGATCGCCAGGAAGTCGGAAGTATAGTGGTACTTGGTAATGATCTTAGGATTCGAAAGCAGAAGGTCCGCTTCAAACACATAAGAGCCCGAGAACAGATGTCTTGCGACCATCGCACTCGAGATATTGTTTGCTTCGTTATAGACCGGATTATCGAGAAACTTCAGCATCGGATACTTGTAGAGGAGCTGGTCGAACTGCTCGCCGAGATAACCTCTGACGATATAGATCTCCTCGATCCCCGCCTCCAGACAAGCGTCCAGAAGAGTCTCGATTATACGCTTTCCGTGGACACGTACCAGAGGCTTCGGTGTATTCAGCGTAATCGGTACCATTCTCGATCCGAAACCCGCCGCAATGAACACTGCGCGCTTCGCACGATACGGCTCCAGAGCCTCAATTCCCTTGTCCGTGATCTTACCGGCATCCACCAGTCCGTCCGTCACCAGCTCCCTGTACACTTTATTGATCGTGCCTAGGGAATACTCGGTGATCTTCTCCAGATCACGCTGCGTCAGGGCTTCATTTGAACCCTCGAGCGCCACTAAGATATCAAAATGTTTTCTTTGCAGACTCATAAGCATTCACCTGTTCATTTCATCTTATCGTTTTGCAGTTTTTGAACAAATTCATTATACACTTCTCACCGAATACCGCAAGCATCAGCAACAAAAAAGAGGCCGTCCCGTTTCCGGGACGACCTCCTGGTCATTTGACTTTAAATTCCGAAAAACCGTTATACTGTCGGATTACCCGGATTCTGCGGATCGATCGGAGCCTGCGGAACAACCGGTGCCTGAGGAGCTACCGGAGCCTGAGCCTGAGGAGCTACCGGAATCTGCGGAGCTACAGGAGCCTGCTGCGGAGCAACCGGCATCTGCGGAACTACAGGAGCCTGCTGCGGAGCAACCGGCATCTGCGGAGCAGCTGCGAAGTTAGCCATCGGATCTACCGGAGCCGGAGCATTCTTCTTTTTCTTCATTACCAGAAGGATAACTACTACGATAGCAGCTACAGCAACAACACCACCAACGATACCGAGGATCAGACCGATCGGAGCGCCGGAACCGGAAGACTTGAGGTTAAATGTAGCCTCGATCTTGCCATTCTCAAGATCAAAGAGATTCCACTCGATGTGCTTGCCGCCCTTGGATTCTTCACCGTTGCTCTTGATAACCTTGCCCGGAAGATCAAGAACGAACTTCATGTAACCTTCATACTGCTCAAGGTATTCAGAAGTAACACCCTGTTTCTTCGCAGAATCAACACCGGAAGTGATATCCCACTCGAGTGTGTACTCGCCGTCATCCTCTGTAAGCTTCAGATTACCGGCATCAACCTTCTTCATCTCGTCTTCGATGCTGTCGAGCTCAACACCCTTACGTGTAGCTACGAAACCGGCATACTTTGTATTCTTTGCCGACTCGCTGTAATCATCTACATCCCAGTCAGCATTGGTGAACTTTTCCGCCATATTTGCCCAGGATGAAGTATCTGCCTGACCGGTTACATCAGCAACTGCATAAGTAAAGCTGATATCAGCCGTTCCGTCTGTGTGAACCTCAGTCTTGATCTCATAACGGAGACATCCGCTCAGAGCAAAGACGATAGAAAGGATCAGCATCAGAGCAGAAAATTTCTTTACGAATTTCGATTTTCTATTATCCATTCTTTACCTCCAAAAACTGTGCTCTCGCACACTTCCAATTCTAAATATATTATGATTTTATAATAAAACCCCGCAAACCACAATAACCCTATTTTTCCTAACAATTCCCGAGTATTTTCCGAAAATTAGGGCAATCCGACAAGACAAAAGAAAAACCGGCAGAAACTGATCTTCGAAGATCTGTTCTTCCTGCCGGTCTTCTGGTCGAGGTGACAGGGTTCGAACCTGCGACCCCATGCTCCCAAAGCACGTACGCTACCAACTGCGCTACACCTCGAAAAAAGGACACTTGATGATTATATCATGCTTTCGGATAAAAACAAGTGATTTCGAATATGACGGCAAATCGGGCAACTCTTCCCGACTTCTCTCCAACGTCTTGAATAATCCCCGTGAAAGTTATAAAATGACACCGTGTCATTTTTACTTGACGTGAAAAGCACTACCACATTTTAATAAGGAGTTCTCTATGCCAAAGGTCTCAGAGGAATACATCGAAAAAAAGAAGAAAGAGATCATCGAAGCGGCCTACCGCGTCTGTAAAAGGAAGCCCGTCGCTTCGGTGGATATGAAGGATATCATTGAGGAAGCCGGATTTTCGCACGGCGTGATCTACCGCTACTACAAGGATCTCGATGAGGTCCTCCGTGACATGGTCTACTCTCTGAACTCCGAAAACAGGATCGATGAAAAACTCGATAAGATCCTCACAGGCGGGACTGATCAGTGGGAGAAAAAAATCGGATCGGTCTGCGCGCTCCTTGCCGATCAGATGACATCGGTCGGAGTCGACATCATGAAGATCTCGCTTTACTGCGACACGCTTGCCATGAGCGATCCTACGCGAGCATCTGCCATCGCGGCAAAACTCGGGTCCGACGGGCAGAGTCCTCTTCTCTATCTCGTGGCATCGATGAGTGCTTTTCTGGAAGAAGTAAAAAAGGAAAAGAAGCTTCATCCTTCCCGTCCGGTCGAAGAGATATTACAGTTCATGATCGTTACATTTCAGGGGGTCCAGACAGGATATGTCATGTCGCACTGCTTTGCTTCCGATCAGGTCAGGGGCACGTACGAACCGGACGTCATGTTCCGTTGCCTCGCCGACGCCATGGTGCGAATGATGAAAGGAGATAAAGCATGAACGATACCGCCAGAGAATACTTAAGCTACGGAAAGTTCATCGTCCCTCTGCTCAGAGCGAAAAAGACGATAACCCCGGAAGAAATCAGATGGGGAAACAAGAACCAGTACTTTCTCTACTTCCCCGCACAGGAGCCGCGGAAGAATAAGACCGTGATCCACATCCACGGCGGCGGATGGAATTCCAGAACACCGAAGATGGACTATTTTGTCGGACAGAGCATTGCCGCCGAGGGCTACGACTGCTTCATGATGGACTACAGAAAGACCCCGAAATACCACTATGACGATATCGCTGACGACGTCTTCCGCGGTTATGTCGAGATCAGAAAATACATCTCGGAGAAAGGCCTTTCGTGCGGAAGGCCGATCATCATGGGATATTCCGCCGGCGCGCATCTCAGCGCAGTGCTCTGCTTTGATAAGGAACGCCAGAAGAAATTCAACATCTCCAAGGATTCATTCTCCGGTCTTCTCTCCATGGCCGGTCCGCTCTATTTCGGACTTCAGCAGACAGGTACACTCAACACGCTTCTGAAGTATCTTTTCGGAACGAAGGACAAGACGCAGTGGGAAAAGGGCGAGCCATACCGCATGATCCACCCGAAGGAAAACTTCAAGCTCTGCATGATCCAGAGCAAGCACGACGGACTCGTCGGCTGGGACCAGGCGGTCGAGTTTATGAATAAAGCGGAAGCGAACGGGATCTCCTCGGAGATCTATGAAGTCACGGACGCGTGGAATACACACTCTGCCTACTGTGTCGGGTCTTTTCTTAAGAAAAGGAGCGAATCGAATACTCTGGATACGGTGTTTAAGATGCTCGAAAAGCTCTAGTCCCCGGACTATTTTTCCGTGAAGAACCGGATCTTCTTTTCGGCCATCGCGTCAACGTTCTGCATGTACTGGATCGGGTCCTTAATGCAGGAGCAGCGCTCGACACGTACGTTTGATGCGCCGTTGCCGGAACCTTCGCACGAAGATTCATTTATGAAAACGCGCTTGCTCATGCCACCTGCGCCGAACGACAGCACGGACCGAAGATCACTCATCATGGCGACGTTATAGAGACACTCCGTCCCTTCTCTGCTGTAACCGACGTTCTCGTGCCCGCCGAGCGTGTCCTTCTGCTTGTACATGTAATAAGGAAAATATCCGGCCCCAAGAAGCGACGAAGATGCGAACGAAAGCATCGACTCGATCCTCTTAAGTTCCTCTTCTTCCGACCTGACGATCTCTTCTCTTCTAAGCGACGAACGGCGCTTCTTCGAAAGCGAGTGCACCGTGATATTCTCAGGCGACAGTCCGATGATCCTTCGGAGCGAGTCGCAGAACTCCTCGGAACTCTCGCCCGGAAGTCCCGCGATCAGATCCGTATTAATGATGGAAAATCCCATCTTCTTCGCCAGTTCATATGCACGCACGAAGTCTTCCGCGCTGTGCCTTCTGCCAACACGCGCAAGCGTACTGTCGCAGAGCGTCTGCGGGTTGATGCAGATCCTCCGGACGCCGCATTGCTGAAGCACCTGAAGTTTCTTCTCCGTAATCGTGTCCGGCCGCCCGGCCTCTACGCACACTTCCTTAAGTGAAGAAAGTTCAGGATGCGAGAACACGCCCCGGATAAACTTCTCGAAAAGCACTTCCGGAAGTACTGTCGGCGTTCCCCCGCCAATATACAGCGTCTCGATCTTATCTCCGATCTTCGGAAGCACCTGATCCATCTCATGCAGCACCGCGTCTACATACGAAGGCAGAAGCTCCGTCTTCTTCGGCGCTTCCTGCGAGATAAAAGAGCAGTATGAGCACCGGCTCGGGCAGAATGGAATTCCGATATATATGTGAAGTGCGTCAGGCGAAGAAGTGCTCAGGACATCGTCTTCCTTCTTCTGCGTCAGAAACGCCAGGTGTGCCTTATCTTCTCTTACGCCGTATACCGATGTCATCTCCTCTTCGGAAGCAAGTTCTCTTGCGACCTGCGTCGGACGGATCCCTGTAAGAGATCCCCACGGGAAAGCCTTTCCGGTGATCTTTGAAAGCAGGAAATAGAGCTGCCGCTTCACTTCGCGGTTCAGAGGAAGAGTAAGTTCGGAGCGCTTCATCAAGATCCGCTCGCCCTTTGCGGCAGCGTCATCGCAACCGTTCCCGTCCTCTCCTGCGGCAAAGGTCTCCACAAAATCATCGGAGACGGAGCTCACAAGCACAAGTGCTTTTTCCGGAGAAATATCGTCCACGATCAAGGGCGCGAGCGCACCGGCATCGCATACGACGGCGCACTCTTCCTCTTTCGGGATCGAGCCTGTGAACAGGCGCAGGATATCGCTTACGGGATAGTAGTATTCGTGACCTTGAAGACGGACTGTGATGCGGCTTTTTTCCATACCATCACTCCTGTCCTTTTACATATGTGAAGTAATAGTCGGCCACCGTGGACGTCGGCATGTTATAGCTCTTCACGCCGTCCTTCTGCTTGTTTGCCTTAAGATACGCATCGTTTGTGGCGTTGGAGACATCTTCCACGATCTTCGGCGGATCGATCGTCTCCCAGTAACTGACGCCGTTGGTGTAATCACGGAAATATCCGCCAACGACCGGATACTGCGCAAGGAATTTCGAAAGTGCCTCACGATCCTTGTTATAAGCGATCTGCAGGTCCTTGATGATCAGGCCGACCGACTCGTAATAACCGCTGTAGCGGAGCTCCGGACAGTCGCTCTCAAGAGCGATCAGAAGACCCGCGAGGTTGGCATCGTTTTCCACGGCATATCCGTGAAGGTGCGACATCTCATGGCAGGCATTGTACGCCATCTCCACAAACGGCACATCGACATTGATATTCGGCTCGGCAAAGAACGGAAAATACAGCCCCACGATGTACGTGTATGACCAGTAATGCGAGAAGTAAACGGGCTTCGGGCGCGCCGCATTTCCGCGGATCTGCGGGAACTTCTTCGCCGATTCCTCGTAAAGATCCTTCATGTCCGAAAGAAAAGCATACTTCCCGCCCGGATAGGACAGGACGCCGTTCTCATCTTCCGTGCACTGAGGTCTCGTCTCGTTAATGCTTGAGATGACCCAGGCATAGACTTCCTGAAGCTCCTCAAGCGTGTACGTCCGCTTGCCGAATCCGAGTTCCTCATCGAGAGAGTATCGTGTGTAGTTCAGTCCGTGCAGAAGCATAAACAGGAGATAAATCGCGAAGAGTCCCCATGCCGTGACTCTTCCGACGCTGTAAAAGTACTTCTTCCCGCGGCCGGCCTTTACCGCTCTGCGGATCCGGATCACCAGCCACGCGATCAGGATCGGCGAGGAAAGGATCAAGGTGACCACAAAGATCTCCGCAAGAGAGATCGGAACGAGATCCGAGATCTTTGCCGGAATAAACGAAAAGAACACGAACCCCGACTTCGCATAGGCCTCGCCCACACTCGGAAAATTCATCAGGACAGACTGGAGGATGGACAGGAAAGTGATCAGAAGGATCGGCAGAACGATCCCGAAAAACCAGCGTTTCCAGTGCTTTTGGAGCACCGTCTTCACCTTATCCTTATCAAACCTCATTTAAGCACCCCCACATAGCGGAGAAGGTACAGGATTCCCAGCACGACCGGCTGATGTACGATATATACCAGAAGCGAGTGACGGCCGATCCACTCAAAAGGCGTGGAGACCGCCTTTACCGGCTTCGGGGTATTCGGGAAAAGAGTTTCTTTTTTCTTATAGACATGTCTTCCGATCAGGACACCGAGGAAGAAGACACCGATCCATGGGATCAGGCCCATCTCGTCGCCGACAATAAACGCATAGTCAGGATGTGCATCGATCCCCAGGATCGCGACCCAGCCGCACTTGATCTTCTCGTGATAGAACCTGATTGCCTGCAGAAGCCAGATAAAGACCATAACGATCGCAAAGAGGATCATGTCGCCGCCGCGGCTCTCACGCGAACCCGTCTTCTTCTGCTCAACATGATCAAAGACCGCGAACAGGAAGGTCGCCACCGTCAGGAGATGCAGGACGTTGAAGTACACCGCGCACTCAAGCCCGTACATACGGTCGGCCATGATCGTGACTGCAGAAAAAGCAAGCGCCACGCCAAGAAGTTTCAGCGAACGCTTGAAGTTATTCCTTGAGAACTGGCAGCAGACGCCGGAGATTCCGACGAAGATGAAAATAAAGAACGGATGCACAAAGGCCCAGAACCAGTCGCATTCCGAGCCGATAAATGCAAATACCTTGTAATTGAAAATATAGCGGAGGTCGTACGCGAAGTGGTGGAGGACCATCATGAAAATGGCGAAGCCGCGAAGCAGATCCAGCTCAAAAGCACGGGTATTCCGAAGTTTCCCGACTTTCTCCTCACCTTCCATGGGATTCCTCACGCATTCGTCGCGATCGCAGCGCCGATCGCGGTCGCGAACTCCGACATCTGCGGAACGACAAAGTTGATGTTATAAAGTTCGGAGAACTTCTTATAGATCGTAGCGCACATCGGTGCTTTTGTCGCCTGACCGGTAAAGACAACATCCTTCAAGCCCGCATTTCTGGCCGCCAGGACCGCCATCGTACCGATGGACTGGAATACCATGTTAAAGAGGCCGTACGCGATATCGGATTTCGTCGCGTCATCCTGCATCTTACCGAAGTTTGAAGCGGTCGTATCCATCGTCAGGCCCGGGATCGCCGAATGGGAGATATCCCCGATCGTCAGGTCGACGTGATTAAGGTTACCGTCTTCTGCCAGATCGGCAATCATGTCAAAGTCACGGACATTCAGCGCGCAGTTCGCAAGCCCGACAAGTGCACCGCCGCCGACACCGGAACCAATAATATGACGGACTTCCTGCTTTGTCGCTTCGACGAAAGCCGTACCTGTGCCCATGCTGACTACGATCGCGTGCTCGAGTCCGGAAAGGAAGAGTCCGCCCTGTCCGGTCGCGAAGAACTCGGAAATACGGACTGTCGGGATTCCCAGAAGATTCCCGTTCGGGAAAGATGCACCGACACCGGTGATCTTCAGCTGCTCAATATCGGAGATCTTCAGGTCATAAGAATCCATGAACTTTCCCAGCGCGCCAAAAGCGGAAGTAACCGGGTCGTCAGCCTTGACGATCTTATTTCCGATGATCTTCTCGCCGTCCATTCCGACGACTTTGGTGGTACTTCCACCAACATCCAGTCCAACAATGATTCCCATTTTCTACTCCTTAATCTCTTCGGATCTTCAGTTCTCCCGGATCGGAAAAGCACTTGTCCCGATCAGCGGGTCTTGATCTCGGCGGCATCGTGATCGCCGATCTTATACACTTTCTGCGGACCGCTCTCGTACTCGTACTCTTCCACCGTGATCGGCAGGCGGTATACGAGATTGTCCACAGAGATGACATCTACATATGTCTCGTAATCCGTGCGGCTCCAGTAGAACAGCGAACCGCTCGTGATCATGCACGCTTCCCCGTTAAGGTTGGTGCACTGGATATTAAAATCCGGGTTGTACATATAGGATGTCTTCTCCACGTTCGTGTCCGTGAAGAAATACTCTGTCTGTGCCTTCAGGAAATCCACCTCGGATGTGATGCTGTACGTCCGGTAGAGCTTATGTACGCCGTAGATCGGATCGAATACCGAGAACTGTGCAGCGCCTGCATTATTAACGGCGCTGAGCGATCCGGGAACGATCGATGCACTGATCTTCGTGCCGTCGTATCTGACCATGATCGTCTTATATTCATCCCATGTGTCGCGCATCATCTCGACGCCGACCTCAGTGTACTTATCGTTCTTATCGAGATCAGCCGAGAAGCCGCGGAGACCGCCCTTAAAGGCCTTCACTCCGTACTGGTCACGCATGGTGAACTCTGTTCCCGGAACAACGTAATCCATAAGGTTTCCGCCGTCGTTGACCAGAATGTAGAAAGACTCGCTGTGATCATCCAGTGAAATACTGACCGACTCGATCTCCCCGTCTCCATCCAGATCCAGATCAAGCTCGGCGCGGTACGCGGTAAGATACTTGCCGTCCGAAGTTGTCTCGGACGTCTCACGCATACCGACCAGGCTCGTCGTATCATGGAAAAGCACTGTCTTGTCCGACTCGAGCTGTTCCATGCCGGATGCCTTGTTATTGCTGTTGGTCTGTGTAGTCGGCGAGGTCGTCGGCTCCATCTCCGGAGCAACCTTTACGGCGAACGGGTTATGGATCAGAAGCACGAATACGATGACCAGAATGGCCACCGCATCGAAGATCAGAAAACCGATGATAAATTTCTTGTTACGCATCATATCCTAAAACCTGTTACTTCTTCGGTACCAGCTTATCCTTGCCGCCCATGTACATGCGGAGCGGTTCCGGAATGCTGACTGTACCGTCGGCATTCAGGTTGTTTTCCAGGAATGCGATCAGCATACGCGGCGGTGCAACTACCGTGTTGTTCAGCGTATGTGCAAGGTAGTTACCCTTCTCTTTATTTCTGATACGGATGCCGAGACGTCTTGCCTGAGCATCACCAAGGTTACTGCAGGAACCGACTTCGAAGTACTTCTGCTGACGCGGGGACCATGCCTCAACGTCGCAGGACTTGACCTTCAGGTCAGCAAGGTCACCACTGCAGCACTCAAGTGTTCTTACCGGGATATCCAGGCTTCTGAAGAAGTCTACGGAGTTCTTCCAGAGCTTATTATACCAGTCCATGCTCTCTTCCGGCTTGCAGACGACGATCATCTCCTGCTTCTCGAACTGGTGGATACGGTAAACGCCTCTCTCCTCGATGCCGTGCGCACCGACTTCCTTACGGAAGCACGGAGAGTAGGATGTCAGAGTCTGCGGGAGGCTATCCTCGTCCAGGATCGTGTCGATGAACTTACCGATCATGGAGTGCTCAGAAGTACCGATCAGGTAGAGGTCCTCGCCCTCGATCTTATACATCATGTTCTCCATCTCGGCAAAGCTCATAACGCCGGTAACAACGGAAGAACGGATCATGAACGGCGGAACATAATATGTGAAACCGCGGTCGATCATGAAGTCTCTTGCGTAGGAAAGGATCGCGGAATGGAGTCTCGCGATATCACCCTTCAGGTAATAGAAACCGTTACCGCTGGTTTTTCTTGCTGCGTCGAGGTCGATGCCGTCGAAGGTTTCCATGATATCTACGTGATAAGGAACTTCGAAATCCGGAACGACCGGCTCGCCGAAGCGCTCATTCTCGACATTCTCGCTGTCATCCTTACCGATCGGTACGGAATCGTCGATGATGTTCGGGATCACGAGCATGATCTTTCTGACTTTCTCGGTAAGCTCCTGCTCCTTGACGTCCAGAGCGGCCATCTCGTCTGCCATCGCAGCGACCTGTTTCTTGGCTTCCTCAGCCTCGTCCTTCTTACCCTGGCCCATCAGAGCACCGATCTGCTTACTGATCGTATTTCTCTGGGAACGGAGATACTCAACGCGGGTCTTCGCCTCACGCAGTTCCTTATCGTAGGCGACGACCTCGTCCACGAGCGGGAGTTTCTCGTCCTGGAACTTCTTTTTAATATTTTCCTTTACAACGTCCGGATTGGCACGGACAAACTTAATATCCAGCATTTTTCTGCCTCCAAGTGAAACATATAACTTATAGATTTTACCATAATTACGCGCGCTCGACCATATCCATCATGGTCAGATCGAGTTTTAAGACGACATCCGGATCGAAGTTGATCGTGTCAAATCTTCTCTGCAGACGGTCACATGCGATCTTCGCGCCGCTCTCGGCTTTCGCGGAAGGCAGCATAATGATGTACTGGGCGCCGCTGAACTTCGTAAATACATCGCCCTTTCGAAGCGTATCCTGGATCGCCGTGAAAAGCACATCCATGGCGGGTTCGAGGATCTTCGGGTCAAGCATATTGCCCTCGGCGTCAAGAAGTGTTGCAAGCATAACGCAGAAAGTCTGCTCAGATCTGGCCATCATACGCTCGATAAAGCGGAAGATCGCCAGGAACGGCTCGTAATCCTGCCAGTAGGCACCGCGGATCGTACCCGGCTCCTTGAGCTGCTGCATCAGTGTACGGATATTCATCTCGATGGCTTCCGGACGCTCGAGCTTGGCCTGCTTTGACGGCAGTGTCGAATCATAGAATCGGAAGCTGTTTCTTCCCTCTTTCTTTACAACATAGAGCGCACGGTCGGCCTTATCGTACAGGGAGTCCATGGTGTTGCCGTCCTGCGGTGCCAGCGCGATACCGATCGACAGTGTCGCGATACCGTTCGTGGCCTCCTTAAGGTCCTCATTGACGGCATCCTGGAATACACGGATACGGGAAGACAGTTCCTCGGTTCCCGGCGGATTCTCGATAAAGATAACGAACTCGTCGCCGCCGAGACGACCGACGCTGTCATCCGGGAAAAACTCGATCATCATGTGCGCAAGGCGGTTCAATACCTGGTCACCCACGATGTGTCCGAGCTTATCGTTAACGCTCTTAAAGTGGTCGACGTCGACGATCATATATGCGGCGCTGATGCCCTTGGCAAGAGCGACCTCGATCTTCTGGGTAAGATAGGAACGGTTCCAAAGTCCGGTCATCGGGTCTTTCGAAGCGATGCTCTCAAATCTCTTCGCTCTCTTCTCGGCGAGTCTTCGGAACTCTTCAAGTTCCAGTGTTCTCGCGACACGGCTTCTCATGACCTGCGGGACGAAAGGCTTACCGATAAAGTCAGCCGCACCGAGTTTCAGGCATTCTACCTCAGTCTCCGGGTCTGTTCTTGCCGTCAGAAAAATCACCGGTATGTCTTTGTATTCATGGATCATGCGCATCTGGCGCAGTGTCTCCAGTCCATCCATCTCCGGCATGTTGATATCCAGCAGGATCAGATCCGGCAGTCTCTTCTCCAGAAAGCGCAGCGCCATCTGTCCGGACGTGACCAGATTGACCTGATAATACTCGTCAAGCGCCTGCTTCGCGAGCGTAAGGTTTGCTTTACTGTCATCTACGACCAGAATTGTCTTCGTTCTATCCACGATGTCATTCTCCTAAAAGATTATTCAGGCTTTCGGCAGCTTCGTCATACTGGAAGTCGCTTAAGTAGTTTCTTGTTCTCTTCAGTCCCAGCTCGACGTCCGGACCCATTTCGAAGTTCATAAGCCACTCGAGTGTCTGCAGGGCAGAATCCTGATCGAAATCCTCGACACTGTTGCGGATATTGATCAGAGCCTGTCTCAGTTCATTCTCCGTGATCGGAAGCTTCGGAGCTTCATCCTCTGCATTCAGCGAATCGTTCGGCAGCTTGATGACACCGCGGGCACGGAGTTCAAGTCCGATATCATCAAGAAGTGACTGATACGAGGACAAAAGGTCTTCGTAATTCGCGTCGATGAACTGGAAGCGTCCGTCGTAGTTGGCGAACTCGTGATCCTTCGCCATCGCGGAAAGATCCATCGCACCGATGGATGCAGCCACACTCTTCAGGGCGTGCGCTTCAATACCATATCCGGCATAATCCTTTGCCGCTGCCAGCTCGCGCAGACGGTCGATCTTGATCAGACCATCCTCATAAACGACCTTCAGCAGGCTGATATAGTTATCCATGTTATTGCC
Organism: Clostridiales bacterium; assembly: GCA_024695545.1. The sequence goes on along the minus strand of JAILHZ010000169.1, from coordinate 6,973 downwards.
GCAGTTCAGGAGACCCTTGCTGCAGTCTACGCCGCGAAGCTGTACATCGCCTTCGCCGAAGTGCGGAGCACTGGCCACGGTATGCTGCTTGCGGATGATCATCTCGGCAGGCAGGTTGCTCTTCAAGGATTTCTCCAGCTGGGCAAGCTCGATCGGCTTACTTACATAGTCTTGGAAACCTTCTTTAAAGAACATTTCACGAACACCGCTTACCGCGTTCGCCGTGAGCGCAACGACCGGTACGGTGCGGAAATACTCATCGTCCATCTGGCGGATGATACGGAGTGTATCGATACCGTCGAGATCGGGCATCATGTGGTCCATGTAGATCATATCGAATCTCTGTCCGTCTCGTAACATCTCGATGCACTGCTTACCGGAACCGGCAGTAAATACATGCATCTGATACGGCTCGAGAAGTCCTTTTACGACCTTAAGATTGACGGCGTTATCATCGACGACGAGGATCTTCGCCTCAGGCGCGATGAATGTCTCCTGGAATTCATCCGACTCGAGCGACTCGATCGGCTTCTCGGTCAGGACTGACGCAAATACCGCCGAGTAGACCGGACGGCGGACGACCAGAACGTCCTTATAACCTGTCGAAAGTTCATTCTTATCGAACATGAGAACGACCTTCGGATTACCGTGAGAACTGCAGAACTCACGGATCTCGTGCGAGAATTCATCGAACATCGGCTTACTAACGAAGAAGTAGGAATAGTAGGCATTGGAAGCAGGATCAAGGTCACGCGGCGCCGATGCGAAACGTGCTGATACGCCAAGACGCTGAAGATCGAGTCTGGCCTGATCTCTGTAGATCGCCTTCTCATCGAAGTAGAGGACGTGCTCTTTCTTCTTCTCGAGAACACTCGCCATCGGTTTCTGCTTGGCAATATACTGGTGAAGCTCGAAAGAGAACGTACTTCCCTTTCCGTATTCACTCTCCACGGAGATCGTACCGCCCATGAGATCCATGAGGCGCTTACAGATCGAAAGACCGAGACCCGTTCCCTCGACCGCACGGTTCTGGCGGGTATCGAGACGCTGGAACGAACCGAACAGTCTCTGCTTATCCTCCGGGCGGATACCCATACCGGTATCAGATACATCGAAGTGCAGCAGGCACATATCGCTTGATACCGGCTGATATGCGACCTTCAGGGTGATATGGCCCTGGGATGTGAACTTCACCGCGTTGTTCAGGAGATTCAGAAGGATCTGACGGATACGGATCTCGTCACCGACAAGCTCGCTCGGGATGTGCGGATCGATATTGACCACCAGATCGAGGTTTTTATCCTGCATACGGACGGTGATGATATTGATGATATCGTTAACGACCGATGTCAGCTGATAGCGTACGTTGATGATCTCCATCTTACCGGACTCAATCTTACTGAAGTCGAGGATATCGTTAACGATTGCAAGGAGCGCATTACCAGCGCTCTTGATGTTACGGGCATTTTCACGGACACCGGGGTTGATGTCATCTCGAAGGATCATCTCGGTCATACCGACGATCGCGTTCATCGGGGTTCTGATCTCATGGGACATGCTTGCGAGAAAGTCCGCCTTCGTCTGGGAAGCAGCAACTGCTTCCTTCTTCTTGATCTCAACGATCTGGAGAAGATCTTCCGTACTCTGGGATTTCTGGACGAGTGTCTGCTTCGACCGGTTAATGAAGGATACGAGCGCCATCAGGAATACCTGCGCGATGATCAGGAGCAGGATACGTACCATCAGCTCCTGCGGCGTACTCATCCACGTCAGGAGCGTGTAGTCATAGACCATCCAGAACGCATAGTACATCGCCGTGAAGATCAGGCAGTACAGGTTCGCGCTGAAGTCAAAGTACAGTGAGATGACGCAGGCAACGGTCATAAAGCCGTCCTGCAGGGTTCCGGGGTTCTTGTAATATATGCCGTAAAGCACGACGATCAACAGATAGAGCGTCGTCATCATATACATCTGGAACTTGTAGTTATCCTTCGAGATATGGGTCAGAAGGATCGCTACGACCGGTGTTGTGATACAGAAAATATTGAAGAATTCAGGATACTCTTCGGCATTGGCCGACAGGATCATGAAGAATACGCAGGTTACGAAATAGATGAGAAGCAGGATCCTCTGTGCATCTTTCTTTTCAAGCAGCATAGTTACTCTCCTTCTCTGCACTGTTCTTTCAGTGACACACCGGACGGAACGACAAACTTCAGCGTTGTCGGCAGTACACGAAGCGAAAGCGACTTGTTATGCTCATCCATCTCAAAAGTCTCCCCATCCGCAGTAAAGTACATCTTTTTCTTCTTTTCGGGAGTCTTTACGGAAACCTCGGAGACATCCATCACATGAACGGCTTTGCCAATCTTATCAAGCTGACCCTTACGTATATGCTTAAGGTTCGGCAGGATCGACAGCGTCGACGGCGCATCGCACAGCATCAGCTTCATTCTGCCGTTCACGGGACATGCATTCGGTATCGGAGAGAAAGAACCGCCATAGACGATGCCGTTAAATGCGGTGATCGATGTCTTTCTTCCCGTGATCTCCTGCCCGTCTGCGATGATGGTATACTGCGCATTAACAAAGGACACCGTGTTCTTAATGATCGCCATCTGATACGGGATCCTCGTTCCGCCGATGGAGACACGGCCAAGGGCATTGACGTCCTCCGCAACACGGGCTTCGTAGCCGACCGAACAGAAATTCATTGCTTTTCCAAAACCGAAATCCAGAATATCGAGATACATCGGAGTTCCGTTGACGAGATTGGAAAGATTCGAGAACGGTTCCTGCTCGCCGTCAAAGACCTTGAGGATGTCGTTCGTCATGCCGCAGGGGAAAAACGCGACCTCGACCATCGAGAAGTTCGGAATGCCGCTGATCGCACGGCAAAGCGTACCGGAACCGCCGCAGATATAAAGGCGTATGGTCTCATCTTCGAAGATATGGCAGAGTCTGCCGACAAGCACGGTCTCATGACCGACATATTCAGTATTAAAAACGAGGGCACCCATTTCCGGATGGGCAGCGATATACTCGCGGACACGCACAGAGATATTCTCTTTTTCTTTACCCGCACGCGGATTGACGATAAAAAGGTGTTTCATGTATCCGTTATCTTACTGGAACTGGATGTTGGCCAGCGACATATCCCCCCGAAAAAACTACGTTAAGGATACCACAGATAATAATATAAATAAAGTTTGAAAACTACTTTTCGGCGGTTTCTTCCTGATTTCCGGCAGGCTCTTCCGCAACGGCTACCGCAGCACCTTCAAGAAGGCTTTTCTCATCCGCGATCACGAGTGATTCTTCCGCATCCTCCATGTCTGCAGTTCCGCCACTCTCGGAAGGTCTCTTCGGGAACGGCATCAGGCGCACAAGCGTATCGAAGGCCGACTTGCCGTACTCACCCACGTTCAGGTAAACATTGCGGAGAATACGGAGTTCCGGCGCCTTGAGTGACTTGACCATCGCGGAAGCTTTGGCAGCGATCGCCTTCTTCGGGTTCAGCTGCGACGGACGGATCTTCGGCATCATGCTGCCGAAAAGTGCTTTTTCCTCGGCACGGTGACGGCGGGCCAGCTCCTTCTCCTCCTTACGGTTCATCGAATAAAGCTCGCGCCATGCATTATAGTTCTGGCGTGTCGGCTCACTCTTCGTCATCACGGCATCCACACCGCCGTAGATCGTGCCGCCCACCTTATCCGAAAGCACTTTCATCTCGCCGGAGATACCGGTCAGGAAACCGAGACGCTTCTTGATACCGAAGAGCGTCGTCACCGTCACGATGATGTCGCAAAGCAGAATGACCGTGCAGATCAAAAGGACAATGATCTTGGTGATCTCGTAGTTGTGGTGGAGGACCCACAGGGTCGTCGGATGGAGCACATACATGCCGAAAGAGCAGGCGATGCCCCAGTACATGGTAAACTTCGGACAGATAAATCCCATGAAGTTATACTTCTCATTTCTGTAGTCCCACCAGCGCATCTCGAAGATCTTGTAGAGGATAAATCCTGCCCAGAACTCGACGAATGTGCAGATAAACGCAGCGCCGAAGAACAGGAGGAAAAAGTTATATGAGATCGGCTGGAGAAGGAGGATAACGCCGTAAAAACCGATACCATAGACCGGACACAGCGGCCCGTTTAAGAATCCGCGGTTGATAAAACGTCCTTCATCGTAGCCATAGTAGATGACTTCGAGCACCCATCCGATGACCGCATAGATGAAGAACATACAGTATGAATCCAAAAACGGATAAAAATGCATAATAAGATCCCCTTTTTACAATCTTTTAGATTATAGCATTTATCAGAGCATATTTGCTATAATATCGGTAATCTTTAATAAAGCGTGATCTCCCGAGAGTCCGAAACGCGTTCCCGCGCCCCGATTCTTCGGAGAAAGAAAGGAATCATCTCATGGCAAATCCATATCTCCCTATGTGGGAACACATTCCGGACGGTGAACCGAGAGTATTCGGCGACCGCATCTATATCTACGGCTCACACGACAACCCGGATACAGACGAATTCTGCGACTTCTGTCTGAAAGTATGGTCCGCACCGGTTTCCGATCCGACCAACTGGACATCCCACGGCATTGCATTTGCCACACGCGACTTCCCGGGTCACCCGTCCGATACCGACTGGACGGACGGACGCCTCTTCGCACCGGACGTTGTTGAAAAGGACGGCAAATACTATCTTTACGCATATATCCAGAACGCACCGGGCTGCGTTGCCGTTGCCGATAAACCGGAAGGACCGTTCAAGCTCCTTTCCCGCTATAAGCACAATATCGAGAATCACCCGGACGGCGGCATCTTCATCGATCCGGGCACGCTCGTCGACGATGACGGACGTGTATATGTCTACTGCGGATTCCTCCGTTCTTACATGTTCGAGGTAAATCCGGACAATATGTACGAAGTGATCGACGGATCATTCAAGATGGACATCATCCCGAACACTGCGCCGTTTAACTTCTTCGAGGCATGCTCTCCCCGCAAGATCAACGGCAAGTACTACATGATCTACTCTTCCGCTGAGCCGACGAGCCAGCTGGTCTATGCAGTATCCGATTCCCCGACGGGTCCTTTTGAATATAAGGGCACGCTCATCGATTCCGGCTGCGATTATCCGGGCGGAAACGATCACGGATCGGTTGCCAAAGTCGGCGATCAGTGGGTCGTCTTCTATCACAAGATGACCAACGGCTCCATCATGAGCCGTGTCGGCTGCGTTGATAAGCTCGAACTTAAGGAAGACGGCACCTTTACCCAGGCGGAGATGACTTCCCAGGGCTTCGAGGATATCCTCAATCCCTACCGCGTCACCAACCCGCAGATGGCCTGCGTACTTACCGAGGGCGCAACGATCACCGAGAGAAACTCCTTTGAGCAGTGCATCACCAAGATCACCGCAGGTTCCGTCATCGGATTCAAATACTTCGACTTCGGTTCCCATTCCGGCAGCGCCATGAAGTGCCAGCTCAAGCTCGATAACTGCTACATGAGCGGTACCATCCATATCTTCGCGGACGGCGTTCCGATGGATGCCGTGAAGAAGTATGCGCGCCCGATCTACCCGGATGAGCCGGATGCCGAGGCGAAGAAAGCCGCACTCGAGGATACATCTTCAAAGGTCTACGGATTCAGCGGCAAGCTCCTCGAGGAATTCTCCTCTTCCGATTACACCGGCAAGTTCGGTCTGTCCCGTGAAGGACATGAGATCGGCTCCGTAAAGTTTACTCCGGACTGCAAGGTCGTAACTGCAGATGTCGAGGGTCTTTCCGGCAAGCACGCCATCTATCTGCTCGTCGAGAGCCAGTACAAGGGCTGGGGCGGACACTACATGGACGGAAGAAACCTCTTCGATCTGTTCGGCATGCTGTTTAAGGTCTGATAGATAGTTGAAACCGGCAGGGCACGCCAACCAAAATACGGTACAGGTGCTTTTGCCAAGGAATACTGGAAGAATGAAGGTACACACATATGAGCGAGATCTATGTTGTTGGTCATAAGAACCCGGATACCGATACCGTCGTATCTGCGATGGCATATGCGGCGCTGAAGCACGCGCTCGGCGAGAAGGATTACATCGCCGCCCGTCTCGACCACCTGAGCGACGAGACCAAGCGTATGCTCACCCGATTCGGATTTGAGACACCGCTTCGTATCAGAGATGTCAGAACCCAGGTGCAGGATCTGGACTTCGATACGCCGCCGGCACTGAATGCCCAGGTCACTCTCGATAAAGCATGGAGAACGATGTCCGAGGGCAAGATCTCCGTCATCCCAGTCATCAACGAAGATGGCACGCTTTACGGAACACTCTCTTCCGGCGATATCGCCTCCTACAACATGGAGACGATCAACAACCCGAATATCGACAACCTTCCTCTGTTTAACCTCTTAAGCGTTCTGGAAGGCCGGATCGTCAACGAATGCGATACCACCACGGATTCCATCTCCGGCGAGATCTGCATCGCACTTCCGCAGAACAACGAGAACCTCCTGTTCTCTTCTAAGGATTCCATCGTCTTCTGCGGCAACCAGCCGGACATGGTCAAGCGCGCGCTTGAGATCGGCGTCAACTGCCTGATCCTCTGCCAGACCGACGTCGACCCGTCCTGGTTCTCCGAGAAGACAAACACATGCGTGATCTCCACGCCTCTTGATGCCAGCAAGGCAGCCAAGCTCATCTACCAGGCGCTCCCGATCTCGAGGGCCTGCTACACCGGCGAGATCCAGTGCTTTCACCTCGACAACTACATCGACGATGTTAAAGAAGTCGTCCTGAAGAGCCGTTTCAGAAGTTATCCGGTTCTCGATGAAAACAACAAGGTCATCGGAACGCTCGCGAGATTCCACCTCCTCCGTCCGAGAAGAAAGAAGGTCGTACTGGTGGACCATAACGAGCTCGCACAGTCCGTTCCGGGTCTCGAGCAGGCGGAGATC
>JAILHZ010000151.1 GCA_024695545.1 Clostridiales bacterium | reverse complement strand
TTACTTGCCATGTAAGGATCATTATCCTGGAAGTCATCGAAAAACTCGGCTTCTGAAGCGACCGGATCAAATATCTGTTCGTCAGAGAGTGTAGGATCTTCAAGCGGTTCTGTATCCTCAATAGGAAGAGAGTCGATATTGTTCTGTTCGCGAAGTGCTTCAGACACATCCTGAGCAGGATCATTTGCTTTAAAAGAAAGGAAAAGAGGACGCTTGACCTCGTCGTCAGAAGATTCGGGTGAATCCGGATCCTCCATGTTTGAGTAGAGTCGCTCCTGTGGAGCGGGCTGCTGTCCGTTATTCCGGTAAAATGTTCCGAATACGGATGGTTCCTGTGAGTCTTCAAAGTCCTCCTGCGGCGCATGAATCAGACGTTCTTTTTCTTTACCGTCGTTTCCTGGATCACGAAGCATTTGCAATTCCTCCGAAGTTGTATTCGAGTACACTCGTTTATATCTTATTTCAAATACCTCAAATCCGCAACCAAAAACAACAAAAGGAAATGGATTTTTCTTGCCCTTTTCGTCAAAACATTGAAGGATGCTAGATAATGTCGAATCCATCAATGAATTCTTGCCATATACTAGTGAAAAAACATGGAAAGCAGGTGAAGGACAGTGGATAAACGAAGGATCGTAATAGCCGTGTTTCTAGTTATTGCGGGTATCGTCGTATGTGCCTGGACATCTCTTACTTCTCAAAAGAAATCTGTTGTCGTGGAATCTTCCGTAAGCATTAGTGAAAGTGCTTCCGAAGCAGAGGATACTGATCCGCAGGTGACTGATTTCCCGGTATATATCTGCGGAGCAGTAAATACTCCCGGGATATATGAGATCGAATTTCCGCTATATCTCTATCAGTTGATAGATCTGGCAGGAGGCTTTTCGGAAACAGCAGATGCGGATCATATTGACCGTGTTTATCTTATTGATCATGCACAGAGCATTTATATTCCCTCGATAGAAGATACCATGGTTTCTGAGACGGAACATGAGTTTTATTCGCCTTCCGGTGAAAGAAATATGGAAGCCGGCCGAAGTGGTGAGGGGAAGGTAAATATAAATACTGCCTGTAAAGAAGAACTGATGACTCTTCCGGGTATCGGTGAGGCGACTGCGCAGAAGATTATTTCTTATCGTGAAACGAATGGGAGATTTACCTCGGAGGAAGAAATCATGAAGGTTTCGGGAATAGGTGAGAGTAAGTATGCGCAGATCAAAGATCTTATATTTACAGGCTAAAAAAAGGGTTTGACAAACACTGGTATCAATGGTAATCTCTATAAGCACTATGAAATGACTTGCTCGTGTGGCGGAATAGGCAGACGCAACGGACTTAAAATCCGTCGGGGTAAAACCCGTACCGGTTCAAGTCCGGTCACGAGCACCACATTACTTAGTATCATATATCGCGGAGTGGAGCAGTTGGTAGCTTGTCGGGCTCATAACCCGAAGGTCGCGAGGTTCGAGTCCCGCCTCCGCAACCAGATCAGGAGTTGTCGTAAGACAGCTCCTTTTATTTTGCATTTGCAAAACATTGCGTTATAATTAATATGTATTTTTATGCGCGAGGTGACAGGATGCCTGTTTCAGATAAGAATTCATCTGCTTCTAATGCAGCCGGAAAGGCCGCGAAAATCGTGTTTCTTTCCCTTTTTGCATTAGTTCTCGTAGTTGTCTCGGTATCTTTTGCCGTCCATCATATGCGTATCGGTTTTGAAAGAGAGTTTCAGAGTACTCTGATCCAGCGTATCCAGACAGATGCCGGTAACGCGGCTCAGGCTGTTTCAGGGGATGAGATCAAGAATGATTCTTCGAAAGCTGCCCAGAAGTACAGTGCAGTTCTTCCGTATATGATGATGGATGTTAATGAGGACGACTATACTACACAGGTCTTCGGACTTTATGAATATACGAACGGTTCCCTTGGTATGCTTACCGGTAATGACTCGGATCTTTTGATCGCGAACACGATCCCGGTTTCCGAATGGCTTACTTCAGAGGGAACACCTTATGAGGTAAAGGGGACTAATGTCTACCACTATCTCGTACCGATCAAGGATTCTGAAGGAAAGGTTTCCGCACTTTTGGAGCTTTCTGCGCAGTACAGACCTATGGATCAGATGGGTGACCAGTTTGAATCCAAAATCCTTAAGACGGTTATTGTAGCTGTTATCGTGGCACTTGCCGGATTCTCGCTCCAGTTTATCGTTCCACCGATTATCCGCCTTGTTTCTAAGAAGAATACGGAGGCGACGCTATGAATGATTTTCTGATTGAGAATTTTACGAAAGCTCCTAAGGGGAAAAAGTCGATTGCCAGCCAGATCGGTTTTTGTCTGGTAACGACTTTGGTTATCCTGTTTGTTGTCTCTTCCGTTGTAACGAATGTTTACCGTTCGGCCCTTCAGTCTCAGAGAAAGACTGCGTTGTCCTCGTTTGCATCTAGTGCCTCTGTTGCGCTGTCTTGTCAGGATCTTTCCGACGGAATGTCTTTCCCACTCGAGTGCCCGAAGTACGATGGTCAGCATGCCTATACCGTTAATGTCTATGTGAAGGCAGGAAACTCCTTCCTCCGCGTTTATACATCAGACAGGACATACGATGAAGGAAAGCAGTATGTTCTTTCCGGTGCCGGCGAAGAATATATGGAATCATTCGAGCAGCAGCAGCTGGTCGTCAGCCACAGAAGATATGAGAATGTGATGTATGTAACTTCTGTTGCGCCTGTTCTCGGACAGGACGGCACGGCTTCCGGTATTGTTGAAGTTATGCTGCCGCAGTCTGATTTCGTGGCTACAGAGAATGGTATGTCCCTTTCGTGGATCTTCACAATGATCTCTATTGCAGTTGCGATCTCAATTATTTACGGAGAGATGAGAAGACTGTTCGATACCCTGATCACTCCTCCCGACAAGTCTGTGCCCCGTGCGGTGATGTACGGTATGTCCACATTCCGTCTGATCGCTTTCTTCTCGAGCGTGGGATGCTCGATTCCGTTGATCGTACTCCCGTCTTATCTCAAGGATTCTTTTGAGGGACAGTTCGATAATGCACTGATGCTCCAGATGTGGATCATTCTGGCCTGCCTGCTTTTCCTGGCAGGTTTCTGGAGATTCGTTCATATGCGCGATATGCTGATCCGTAAACTGACGTCCCGTCTTGCAGTGATCGTTTGTGTGGTTATCGCATTTGTACTGCTCCTGCTCTGCGGTCTCATTGATAATCCGTATCTGACTGTGTTTATGCAGCTGCCGATCGGATTCCTCCTGGGTATGACATTCCAGTTCCAGAGAGAATACAGACTTCAGGCTTCCAGAACCGGTCTGAATGAGTTCTCTGAGAGAAAAGTCCATCAGTGCCAGTACACGGGTAATGTTTTGGGTATGTCGATCGGTGCGGTCATCTGCGGTATCCTCTATGAGAGATTCGGATTGTTTACAGTCCTGATGGTATCTGCATTCTTCCTGTTTGTTGACGCGATCCAGGTCCTTTACTTCGTTCGTCACTGTCCGCCGTCCAATGAACCGGTGGTCCGTCTGCCGAATTACTTCTATGCGCTGAAGAATACCAAGTCGGGAACCTTTGCATGGAGTGCGGTTTTCCCGCTCGGCCTGCAGCTGGCTTTCTTCCTGGTATTTATTCCGGATTACCTTGAGAAGGTACGTATCTCTCTTGCGACCTGCGCATTCTACTATATGGTTGCCGTTGTTTGTGGAGAACTGATTATGAAGATCCTGATTATCTGGTTCGAGGATTTCTTCTCGCATAAGGCCCGTATTACGCTTTCCGCGATCCTGAGCTCTGTCGGTTATCTGACATTTGCTCTGGTTCCTTCGGCAAAAGTACTGGTCATCGGCGTGACTTTCCTCGGTTTCTCACAGGGACTGCACCAGTTCGGTTATCTTGATTACTACAAGTCTCTTATCCGTCAGGATAAGCATCCGATCGCCAGAGTGATCCTTATGCGTGCTTTTACAGGCGGTACAATGATCGGCGCGGTTGTATTCGGACTTGCCAATGCTTTCACAAGTGTTCGCGTTCCCATGATCGCGATTTCACTGATCGTATTTGTTATTTCGTCTTCCTATCCGCTCCTGATGCTGATGGATAATTCCTCCTCGCAGAAGCCTGCAGGGAAACGTCCTTCACGTCCGGACTATTCCGGAAGAAACGGGGAGGTGTGATGGCTATGGAAATGTGGAATGAAAAACTGACCCGTGAGAATATTGAGAGCTTCTATGATATGTATGCCGCATTCGCTTACCGCTGCGCATACAAGAACCTTCGTGATACCACACGTGCCGAGATGTGCGTGATGGATGCCTTTATCGATACGTATCATAAGCGTGCCAAGCTTTCGGAAGACAAGGTCATTTACTATTTCTCAGATGCGCTTCAGTATCATGTCAATGAACTTGCAGGACGTTATCCTGTGATCAATGATTCCGCGCCGGTAGAGAAGAACCTTGATGAATATACTGCATCCACGATGAAGCACTCGATCCTGGAGAAGATCGATTCTCCGAGATTCCGTATCGCGGAGTTTATGGCATCTTCTTCGGATAACAAGATCCGGAGAAATACACCGCTTGCGGATTTCTTCCAGAACTCCGGAATTACGGTTATGCTTCTGATCAAACTGGTGATCCTTGCAATCGTAATTGCAATCACAACATATTTCGGTGCCGTAACCTTCTTCCATGCGAATGATTTCATTCAGACAAGAACTCAGAAGGGAACATATAAACTGGAAGAATATATTGTAAGTATTCTTGATTATCTGCCGGTCTCTATAAACGGTAATGGTGCTCCGGCGCCGACCGCTCCACCGGAATCCCAGCCGTCTGATTCTGAAAGTTCGGAGACGACATCTCCGCCGGAAGGGTCATCAGAGCCATCTGCGACGCAAGGTTAATGATTTCAGTAATTCTGACAAAAATGTAATGCATATTCTTGGGGAAGAGGATTATAATTCCATCGTGCTAGATAAGCACGGGAATTCAATAGTAAGGACGTAGAAATGAGCGAGGAGCATAAGAATTCAAAAGGAGTCCGCAAGCCGGTTTCAAAAGAACCGGAACAGATACATGTACAGCACGTAAATGCGAAGGGAAAAGTGCTTTCAGATAAGAAAGTGAAGAAGGGTAAAAAAGTAAAGAAGCCCTGGACCTTCAAGCGTGTCTGCCTTCGTATCCTTTTACCGATCGTTCTGGTGCTGGCGATCATTGCCGGCGGTCTTTATATTGCTTTCCACATGTATAAAGAGCATCTTCTGAATCAGATCGAATATATTCCGAGAGATACGAATCCTACATTTATCAACGAAGAGAGTTCTGTTGTTGAATTATCGTCATATACTACGCAGACTTCAAATGCGATCATCGAAGAGGAAGGAATCCATAATTTCCTTCTGATCGGTATCGACAGCCGCTCTAAGAAGTATACTGAAAACGGTACGGGAAGTCTTGCCGACGTTATCATGGTCATGAGCGTTGACGATAATGCCGGTACGATCAAGCTTCTTACGATCCAGAGAGACTGTTATGTGTATATTCCCGGTCACTCTAAACCGCAGAAGATCAATGCGGCCATGAACTACGGCGGTCCGGAACTTCTTTCCAAGGTGGTTGAGAATCATCTCCGACTCGAGCTTGAAGGATATGCCTATGTTAATTTCTATAATATGGAGAAGGTAATCGATGCAGTAGACGGTATCGATCTTGAGGTGACAAAATCAGAGGTCAACCATGTTCCCGGCGGTCTCAATGAGAATCTTGCCGAGCAGAATCGGATCTTAGGTGTTCCCGAAGACACTTACAAAGTTTACGATTCGGGTATGATCCATCTCAATGGCCGTCAGGCAGTAGCCTACAGCCGTATCCGTGAGGTCGGAAACGGCGTTTACGGCAGATCCGAACGTCAGGTAAAGGTACTGAATGCGCTTCTTTCAAAGTTTGCCGATCTCGGTACTATTAAGAAACTCAAAGCGCTGGATGATATCCTCCAAATGATTGCTACGGATGTTCCCAAGGAGGATGTTGAGGATTATGCTTTCGATTTCCTTCCGAAAGTAAGAAAAATGGAAATTGAATCGATGGGTATCCCGATCGACGGATATTCTCGACAGGGTATGTTCTCCGATGTCCGTGAAAATGAGTGGAGTATCCGTCCCGACTGGAATGGTATGATTCCTCTTGTACAGGATTTCCTGTATGGTGAACGTACGGAATTCGACCGTGTAGATGAGATCCCGAAGGCTCCGAAGCATGAGGAAGAGGATATTCCGAAGACATCTTCTACAGAAGAACCGAACGAATAGTTCTTTTCACTTTTTGTCTTTCTTTGATATTGACATTCGCTGACTAAATGGTATAGTAGTATTTGATTTAGCACTCGTGATAATCGAGTGCTAATAAATATACTGGAGGTGATTCACCATGACCATTAAGCCACTGGGTGACAGAGTAGTTATTAAGATGACAGAGGCTGAGGAAACAACACACAGCGGAATCGTGTTGGCAGGATCTGCAAAGGAGAAGCCTCAGATTGCTGAGATCGTCGCGGTCGGACCGGGCGGAATCGTTGATGGAAAAGAAGTAAAGATGGAGCTTTCCGTTGGAGAGAAAGTCCTTGTTTCCAAGTATGCAGGTACACAGGTTAAGATTGACGGCGTTGAATATACGATCCTCAGTCAGTCTGATGTACTGGCTATCGTTGAGTAATCCGAATTCTAGGAGGTTTTTCATATGGCAAAGGAACTGAAGTATTCCGAAGACGCTAGACGTGCTTTGGAAAGTGGTGTTAATAAAGTAGCGGATACTGTAAAGATCACGCTTGGACCGAAGGGCAGAAATGTCGTTCTTGATAAGAAGTACGGCGCTCCGCTGATCACAAATGATGGTGTAACGATTGCAAAAGAGATCGAGCTCGAGGACCGTTTTGAGAATGCCGGTGCCCAGCTTGTAAAGGAAGTTGCTTCCAAGACCAACGATGTTGCCGGTGACGGTACAACAACAGCTACACTGCTTGCACAGGCAATCATCCGTGAAGGCCTGAAGAATGTTGCTGCAGGTGCTAACCCGATCATCCTCAGAAAAGGTATCCAGATCGCAGTTGATGAGGCTGTAAAGTCTCTCGAGTCTGCTGCTAAGAAGGTTGATGGTTCTAAGGATATCGCCCGTGTTGCTTCTATCTCCGCAGGTGATGATCTGATCGGTGATCTGATCTCCCAGGCAATGGAGAAGGTTTCCTCCGATGGTGTTATTACTGTAGAAGAGTCCAAGACCATGGGTACTGAGCTCGAGGTCGTTGAAGGTATGCAGTTTGACCGCGGTTATCTTTCTTCTTATATGTGCACAGATATGGATAAGATGGAAGCTGTCCTCGATGATCCGTATATCCTGATCACAGATAAGAAGATCTCCAATATCCAGGATGTTCTGCCGCTCCTCGAGCAGGTCGTTCAGCAGGGCAAGAAGCTCCTGATCATTGCCGAGGATGTTGATGGTGAGGCACTTGCTACACTTATCGTAAACAAACTCCGTGGTACATTCACATGTGTTGCCGTTAAGGCTCCGGGCTTCGGTGACAGAAGAAAGGCTATGCTTGAGGATATCGCTATCCTTACAGGCGGTCAGGTCATCACCAATGATCTTGGTCTTGATCTTAAGGAAACCACTATGGATCAGCTCGGCCGTGCACATCAGGTCAAGGTCCAGAAAGAGAACACGATCATCGTTGACGGTATGGGTGATCCGGAAGCCATTAAGTCCCGTGTTTCCCAGATCCGCACACAGATCGAAGAGACATCTTCCGATTTCGACAGAGAGAAGCTCCAGGAGCGTCTGGCGAAGCTTTCCGGCGGTGTTGCCGTTATCAAGGTAGGTGCTGCTACTGAGACCGAGATGAAGGAGAAGAAGCTCCGTATCGAGGATGCTCTTGCTGCCACACGTGCTGCTGTTGAAGAGGGTATCGTACCTGGTGGTGGAACGGCTTACATCAATGTATTGCCTGCAGTTTCCGCTCTTGTTGATAAGTACGACGGAGATGTTGCTACAGGTATCCGTATTATTGCAAAAGCACTTGAAGCTCCGATCCGTCAGATAGCTGCTAACGCAGGCCTCGATGGTTCCGTTATCTGCGAGAACATCAAGAAGTCCGAACCCGGTAACGGTTATGACGCTCTGAATGACAAGTATGTCAACATGTTTGAAGCAGGTATCGTAGATCCGGCTAAGGTTACACGTTCTGCACTGCAGAATGCGGCTTCCGTATCGTCTACACTTCTGACGACTGAGGCTGTTGTCTGCGATAT
>JAILHZ010000132.1 GCA_024695545.1 Clostridiales bacterium | reverse complement strand
GCAAAAAGCACTGTTCGAGTATGCTTTGAGTAAGACCGGCCTTCAGCCGGAGGAGGTCATTCACATCGGCGATTCCATGAGCAGTGATGTCAAAGGAGCAGGTTCCGTAGGGATCCGCGCCATCTGGCTCAACCGCTTCGGGAAAGAAGTTCCGGAGGGTGTTGAGAGCATCGCGCTTCTGACAGAACTTTTCGAAAAGGAGATCCTCGCATGATCGAAGTCAAACACATCAAGATCGGAACCGATAACTGCTACATTGTTTCCGAAGGGAAAACAGCTATCCTGGTCGATACCGCCAGCGGTGCGGGACTTGAGAAGGTGACCGCGGAGTGCGATAAGTACGACATGAAATTGATCGTGCTGACGCACGTGCATTTCGATCACGCGGAGAACGCAGCGGTGCTTTCAAAAAAGTACGGCATCCCGGTTGCAATCCATCCGAGTGATGAAGAGCTTTTCATCAGCTTTGACAAGCAGCCTTTAAAGCCGGTAGGACTCGTCGGACGAGTCGTTCTCGGACTGTCGAAAAAGGTCTTAAGAGAAACGAAAGTAGAGCGTCCTGAGAATCTGATCTTTGTAAAGGAAGGAGACGATATCAGTTCCTACGGGATCCCGGGTAGAATCATCGAAACACCCGGTCATACGCTGGGCTCGATCAGCGTGGATGTAGATAGGAAACACCTGCTCGTCGGCGATGCGCTCGATAACTGGATCAAGCCCGGTAATGCGCATCTGTACTACGATAAAGAAGCGACGAAAAAGAGTATGGAGAAACTTCGTGCGTTAGGTGAGCGTACTGTTTACTACGGACACGGAAAACCTACACCGAACGGTAAATACTGAGTACAGGAAAACAGGGAGGAAGTAACATGGCAGACGTAATCAAGATCAATGACAGCACCTGGAGAATTGAAGATGGCGGAGTGAGATTCCTCCTTTTCTGCGGGACGGAAAAAGCCGCGCTGATCGATACGGGAATGACCGCACCGGATGCAAAGGAGATCGCCGAAGGGCTCACGGATCTTCCCCTGATCCTCATCAACACGCACGCGGATCCGGACCATATCTCCGGCAACAGTGCTTTTCCCGAAATCTATATGTCTCCGAACGAGGAAGAAAACTACAGAAACTTCAAGGGACAGGGTACGATCCTGCCGGTCAAAGAAGGCGATGAGATCGACCTCGGCGGACGTGTCCTTCGTGTGATCGATATCCCGGGACATACTCCCGGAAGCATCGCGATCCTTGATGTGAATAACAGGGTCCTGGTCAGCGGTGACACTGTATCAGACAGCAACATTTTCATGTTCGGTCCGATGAGAAATCTGGACCGTTATATCGAGAGCCTCGAGCATCTTTCCGAGTATGCGGATAAGTTCGATGAGATCTATCCGATGCATGGTTCTTTCCCGGTTTCTCCCGACCTGATCGGAAAACTGAAAGAGAGTGCGGAACAGGTCCGTGCCGGCGAGGTTACAGGAAAAGAAGTCGAGTTCTACGGAAACAAAGCACTCCTTTATAAATTCCCCTATGCGGGACTTCTCTGCGATCTGAAATAAGAAAAAACTTCTCCTGAACAGGAGAAATCTCTTGAACAAAACCGAACAAATGTGCTACAATATAGAAGTCGGCAAATCCATAACAAGGAAGGTGTCTATATGAACGAATTTATTGCATATTGCGGTCTGGACTGCGAGAAGTGTGAAGCACGTATCGCGACGATGAATAATGATGATGAGCTTCGTCAGAATGTGGCGAAAGAGTGGTCTGTCATGAACGAAGTCGAGATCACACCGGAGATGATCAACTGCACCGGATGCCGTGTTCCGGGCGTGAAGTTTCCTTTCTGTGAATCCATGTGTCCGATCAAGATCTGTTCTTCGGAAAAGAAGTACGAGACATGCGCTGACTGCAACGAAGTCGCTTCTTGTGAGAAGGCGGCGATGGTCCTCGGAAACAATATGGAAGCCAGAGAGAACCTCGGGATCAGCGGATCTTTCTCATAACGTCATAACATAAGTGATCGCCGTTTGCGGCATCGATCACGTTATATTCGATCTCGGTATATCCACGCTTAAGATAGATTCTTTTGGCAGGGAAAGACGCATCCAGTTCGATCGTATCGAAGGATGAAAAGATCTTCTCTTCAGCAAAGTCCATCAGTGCTTTTCCGAAGCCCTGATGCTGACAT
>JAILHZ010000110.1 GCA_024695545.1 Clostridiales bacterium | reverse complement strand
CTTCAGGAAGGCTGCAGTCAGTGCGGCACATCTTTTAAGATGACCGAGCTGTATCCGAAGGTCGGAAACTATTTCTTCGTTCCGGATCCGGCCGTAAGTACAGATCCGATCTGGAAGACGGCGATCAGATACGGACTTCTTGCTCTTCCTGTGACGCTCCTGCTGTTTTCGCCGATGATCTTATTTAGATCCGAGTCCGGAAGTTCGCTTTCGAATATAAAATTTGCGGTTCCGTCAATTTCCTTGGTAATCCGGTATATTGTTGGCATGATCATCATGAGCCCGCTTACGGGATACTTCGTATGGATGCTTTCACTCTTTTTCTTAGGGTTCGCCCAGCTCGGAAAAGAGTCGCCGGCCGCACTTTCCGTCGGAAAATCGAGAAAGAGATTCGCTGCACAGATGAGCAGGATCAGTTCTGTATATACCTTCGAGACCTTCTCTTCGAAGATCACGACGCTATTCAGAGCCCTGGTCTTTTCCGACAACCGGGAGAGCCTTCCGTTTAATGCGGTAAAAGATCTCGGAACGGATTTCGATAATGTGGTCGACTGTACTTTCCGCGGATGGATGTCCTGCAAGAAGATCAAGACAGAAGAGAATAAAGTCTTTGTCACGGGAGATGTATATCTGGATTTTGTTCGTGACATGGGGAACAAACTCAAAGTGAAGAGTGAGGTCTATCAGATCAAGACGGGAAAAAGGACAGATGTTCCGGTCCTGACGAATTTCTCGATCGCAAAGATCCAGTGCCCGAGCTGCGGTGCGAGCTTTAACTCCTTTAAGTCGAAGAACTGTCCGTACTGCGGCACGGAGTGTCCGCCGGCAGAAGATGACTGGGTGCTCTATGACGTCAAGAATGTCGGAAAGCAGCATCTGATCAAGAGTATCATCATTGCAGTTGTGGCCTTTGCAATCCTGATCGGATCTATACTTACCACGTACGGGCCATTTGCCAAGTAATATTGAAATGAACGTTTGGTCAGCGTAAGGCTGCTTTGCAGCTGCGCTTGTGTGCAAATAAAGAAGGTGATTTTATGATGCTTATTCTTATTTTTGTTGAATGGCTTGTAGGAATTATCGTCCTTTTCAAGCTCAGCGATGCTATGAATAACCAGAAAAAGAAAGAAACTGCTGAGACGAAGACTCCGTTCTGGAATAAGATCCCCCGCTGGGTCTACACGATAATAGTGATCCTGGTGTTCTATCTTTTCATGACTAAAGGACTGAGGTTCATCGTTAATAAGATGAATGACAGAGAAGCAAAGGAAGAGGCCAGGATCGAGCAGATCGAGTCCGATTACGAAGACCTGCATGAAGACAATTTCGATGAGACCACCGGAAAAACGATCCTGACGCAGGAATTCCTGAAGAAAGAATATAGGATCTTCCATGAGGAAATTCAGCAGGAAACCGGCTTTATGTTGAAGATCGGGATCATCGGACTGTTTCTTATAATCGGATGCGCGATTATCTTTGCCGTGCAGAATATCATAGGCACGCTTTATAAGAAAGACCGTTCGATGGTAAAATCACTCATCTTCCTTCTGATTCCGACCGCACTCCTTGTCGCCGGTATTATCACTTCAAAAATGGCATACTCTTATGAAATGCCGCTGTCTCCGAAAAAAGTCGAAACGATCGAAGTATATGCTGTTACAGCCCGCAAATATGAGTATGAACATGAGACAGAGGATAGCACGGATATCGAGCATTACGTCTATATTGACTTTGGTGACGGTAATGGCGAAGTGAGATATACGAAGAAGAACCTGAACCATCTCTTCCGCACGATCGACGAGCCCGGCAGGTACTATCTGGCGCGTGCTGTAGCAAACGGGAAGACCTGTGACTTCATGTGCTTTGCAGAAGATAAGTATATTTCGGAAGAAGAGGTCTAAGAGGAGGTTGTGAATATGTCCGGGAAAGCACGAAAAGCAGGAGCATTACTTCTGGTCTGTTGTGTTATGTTTTCGAATTCCTCATGCCGCAGGCGCAAGCGGGAACATGTAAACAGAGATGATTTCGTCAAATCAGTAGAACAAGAACAGCATGTTACCGAGTGGACCGACCCTGTCCCACAAGGGATGGGGATCAGATACGTCATTGTAAGAGAACGGAAAGTTAATCTTGAAGGCGAGCTTAAGGATTACCGGTTTGAGTATGATGATAAGGGGCGTCAGACGGCATATATGGAAGTCTGGACAAATGGAAGCTATCGGGTGGAATGCGACTATAACAACGATGGCGCAGTCAGTGCAATCAGGGTAAGACATGAGGGCGCACAAGGAAGTGCTCCATATTATGACAGAGACAGATTCTATACGTATAATGAGAAAGGACAGCTTATTTCGTGGTATCAGGATGAAACCAGAAATGGGAATACGAGTAGAAAAGCAACTGTATATATGTACGATGATGTGGGGCGGCTGATTGCAGAAAGATCCTCGTCAACAGATTTGAACAACCCATCGCCAACTCCCGCGGAAATATTCGAAAATGATTGGTATACATACGATTATGATAAGACCTTTCCCCGCATGGAATACCGCATTGAATTAAGACAACCTCATGGCGATATTGCGGCTGATTATAAACCGTTTGAAATTGTCCAAAGACTCTATGATGAAGAGGGTAACCCGGTATCCGGGGATGCGGACAATGAAGAAAGAGACTACTTGGATAGTGATGGTCTCCCGGAAGGGTGGAAAAGAAACTATACCGAAGAGCATTCTCAGTTAACTCATGATGAACACGGGTTATTGATCATTGAGAAATGCGTTGAAAATGGAATAGTTTCGGACATTACCGTTTATGATTATAAGGCGGTACTGGTTCCGGTAAACAAATAGTCGAATAGAAGCAACATAACGAATCTGTTATTACTCGTTTACATTCGGAATGGTATAATTTCTGTTATGGAAGAACGAATAATAGCAAAAAACAAACAATACTGGGATGATCACGCGGATCTGTGGTTTGGTGCGACTTCTCTTCCGCAATACGGAGTCAGATTCATAACAGAAGATGAACTTCATTTCTTTTCGGATGTTAAAGGGAAGAAGGTCCTGGAAATATGCTGCGGCAGCGGTCATTCTCTTAAATATCTGGCGGAAAGAGGCGCTAGCGAACTCTGGGGCCTGGATCTGTCACAGAAGCAGCTGGATAATGCGGAGAAGCTCTTAAGTGAGAATGGCTGCAGTTCCAGACTTATCTGCGCACCTATGGAAGCAGAGTGTGATATTCCTCATGAGTACTTTGACTATGTATTCTCGATATATGGGATCGGCTGGACTACGGATCTGCCCGGCACACTAAGGCGGATCGCTTCTTATCTGAAAACCGGGGGAACATTCATATTCAGCTGGGGTCATCCGCTTCATTACTGTGTTGCCAAATCGTATGAGACAGGAGAAGATGTCGTGGACAACGGACAACTTGTCTTCTCGCGCAGTTACTTTGATGAGTCCTACTTTAAGATGCCGGTTCATGAAACTGATGTGACCTTTGCCAACAGGAAGATCTCAACGTATGTGAATGCACTGTACGATGCCGGTTTTATTATCGAAAAGATGGTCGAGCAGACGGACGAACAGACTTTGTCCGATACTGAGAACAACACCCCCAAAGCGCAAAAAGCGAGAATGGTCCCGCTGTCTATGTGCTTTAAATGCAGAAAACTATAAGAAAAAGAGAATAGAAGATGATGTGTCGAGATGATGAATTGAAAACCGCGAACGATGCTCCGATGCGGATCGGTGTGATCCAGGCCAGTTCTCAGGCAGGGAAAAATACGCTTCTTTATGAAACCGTAAAGAAATACGCTTCAGATGCGGACGTGATCAATTTCGGGTGCTTTCCGGACGAAGAAGAACGATATAGTTATATCGAGATATCTATCCTTATCGGGATCCTTCTCGGAAGCGGCGCTGTTGATCTTGTGGTTACCGGATGCTCGTCAGGACAGGGTATGATGCTCGCATGTAATAACATGCCGGGTGTGCTTTGCGGGTATATCCCGACGCCTCAGGATGCATATCTTTTCGCACAAATCAATGACGGTAACTGTGTATCCGTCCCACTCGGGGAGGAGTATACATGGCAGGGCAAAGAGAACCTTGTTAGGACGATTGAAAAGTTATTCAGTGAACCATTCGGACAGGGATATCCTAAAAGTGAAGCCGAGCGCAAATTGAAGGATACCAAGCTCCTGAAAGACATCAGAAAGAATTCACAGGTCAGTCTGTCCATACTTCTGGATATGCAGGATCCTGACATGATCGGAAAAATCCTGAAGAAAAAAGATGTTATCGATTATGTTCTGGAAAACGGAAAAGATAAAGTGCTTTCGGCACGGATAAAGGAACATGCTGATAACACGTCTTATCTGTTCACTCTTAGAAGCAGCCTGGGTCATGCGCCTCTGATTGCCGCCGGAGCAGGTGTAGTCGTGGTAAATGAAAGAAATGAGATCCTCCTCGGAAGACGTTCGGATAATGGTTACTGGGATTATCCGGGCGGCGGTATGGAGCTTGGAGAGAGCTTTGAGGAGTGCGCACGAAGAGAAGTGCTTGAAGAAACAGGCATCCTCTGCGGAAAGATGGAGATTCTTTCGGAGCTCTCCGGTAAAGACACTTTCTACAAGTTTCCGAACGGCGACCAGATCTATATCGCAGGTCTTGTTTTTATCTGCTTCGATTATTCCGGCGAACTGAAGGTACAGGAAGAAGAGGTTATTGAACAGCGCTTTTTCCCGATCGATGATCTACCGGAGAATACTCATCCGCTGAAGACAGAGATACTTGCAAAGGTGCGCGAGTACCTGAATACCCGTCCGAACATGGTATAATGACCTGGTAACGGAGGGAATGACAACAGCGATGAGAAACGGGTGGATCAAAGCTTTAAAGGCTGCGAATTTTATGTCCGGTAAGGCAAGTACAGAGGCGGAGATAAAACGTCATCGGAAGCTTGCTGATCGGGCAGCTCGCCTAGCAACACCTAAAGGTGACGTTGAACGGCGTAAATTTCAACTCGATAAGTTTTACTGCGAGGAGATCAAACCCCTTTCTTCGCACAATCCCGACTATGTGATCTTATACTGCCATGGCGGTGGTTATGTCAGCGGCGGGATCGACTATGCGGGGAATCTCGCGGTTAAACTTGCCATGGCAACAGGATTTACTGTCTATTCATTCGCATATCGGCTGGCACCTGAGCATCCATACCCGGCGGCAGCAGAAGACGCGGATGCTTTTCGCGTGGCAGAGGAACTTGCCAAAGCGCATCCGGATACTACGAGCTTTGGCCGGTTTGCAGATTTTGTGAATTATTATCCGGCCCGAAAGAGAGCGGATGAATACGTCCGCGAGAAGTTTATCCAATTAGGCGGAAAACCCAAGCTCATGCATCCGTATTCATTTACTCTTATGGAGTGTGAGTATCTCAGGGAATGGTTTGACAGCAGTGATAAGATCATCTTTGATCTGGAAGATATTCCGGACGACCAGATCAGCTTTACACTGGGTGATAGTTGTGCAATGATGATTCACGGAATGGAACCCGATGTTCTGACAAAAGCACTTTTATTTGAGCGAATCGAAGCATGCGGCGGATCTGTTGATACATTCCTGAAAGAATCGCTCGGCAGATACGCGTATGTAGAAGTTCAGTTGTGGGATAGAATCGAAGAGTAAATCAGTGGGTGTGCCGATGAATTACGAGGAAAAGAAAGAGTTCAATAAGCAGCTTATGGGCCTGGCAGTGCCACTAGCGCTGCAGAATCTTCTTACCTCTCTCGTCGGGGCATCAGATGCACTTATGCTCGGGCGTCTGACGCAGGAATCGATAGCAGCTGTATCTCTTGCTAATCAGGTTGCCTTTGTTATGTCGCTGTTCTATGCGATAGCTATTGTATCTGCCAGTGTTCTGGTATCACAATACTGGGGTAAAAAAGACTATCTGAACGCAAAAAGATTCCTGGGAATGGCGATCCGGTATGCCTTTGCTATAGGCGTCATCTTCACGGTAGTGGCTTATTTTTTCGCGGAGCAGCTTATAGGATTAATGACGCCTGAAGAAGAACTGATCCGTATCGGAGCGGGGTACCTGAGGATAGTATGCTTCTCTTATATATTTACAGCCGTACTGCGGTGCTTCCTGATGATCATGAAGATATCAGGACATGCGAAACTGAGCGTATGGATCTCTGTCCTTACTGTAACGGTAGACATGGGAGCCGATTTCTTCCTGATTTACGGCTTTGGAAAGATCCCTGCTTTAGGTGCAAATGGTTCTGCATATTCAACGATCGCTGTGGAGTTCATTGCACTGACCTGCTGTATCATATGGGCACAAAGGAATAAGGAAGTACGACTTGGAAAAGATTCACTGTTCTATTTTTCGAGAGCATATGAGCGGAAAATCTGGAAAATCATTCCCGGAATGGCGTTGTCCTCTCTGGCATGGGGACTCAGCATACCTATGCATTCTTTCTTCCTGGGACATCTCGGTACCGATGCTACGGCAGCAGCTTCTGTAGCTACAGTCGCCCAGCAACTGATACAGGGACTTACCCATGGTCTCTCTACCGGTATCGGTATCATGATCGGAAAGCTCCTTGGACAGAACGATCTGAAAAAAGCAAAAAAGTATGGTGCCAGAAGCTGGAATATCGCTCTGCTTTCAGGCTTGATAAATGTACTGCTGCTTGGTATTGCCGGCCCGCTGGTTTACATATTCTATGTGCTTGAGCCTCAGGCGAAGGAATACCTTGTACAGATGCTCATATTCCTTGCATTTTATATGGTGGCCTTCGCATACAATACCATTATCACATGCGGAGTCTTTCCGGCAGGCGGAGATTCAATGTATGATGGCGTAAGTGTACTGGTTGCGACCTGGTGCTTTGCGATTCCGCTGGCTCTCATAGCCTGCTTCGTATTGCATCTTCCTGTCATAGTTGTCTATGTGGTCATGTGTCTGGATGAAATCGTGAAGGTTCCGTTCATCAAATGGAGATACAACAAATACATATGGCTTAAGAACCTCACGGAAGATACTGCCGGGTAAACCTGCAGCATGTGAAGACACAGGTTTTGAAGCGTGCATGGAACATTGACTATATGCGCCGGCAAATTAGTTTCTTCTATTTATGTACAGAGAGCCTTTTTGCACCGGGATATCCTATGCTATTCTTTTTCATATGAGATCATTTTTGTTATACGCGTTAGCGTGAGGTGTGTATATGTCTAAATGGTTTACTCCGTTTCCTCGATTATATGAGTGGAAACTTATCTTTAATCCCAAATATTGGATTTTAATGTGTCTTGTAATAGGCCCGCTTATGCTGATTTTGAGTGGTGTCAGTTACTCGAAATATCATCAGGAAACCAAAAACCTTGATTCCGAAATGTACGGCAAAGTAGTTAGTGTTGAAATAGAAGAACACTCACTTGACATTAAGGATAGAACATATGTGGCGACAGTCGAACCTACAGACTGGCGTGTTTTTAACAGTTCTGCGCTAAAATCGGGTTCGACAGAATATGCCTATGAGAAGGGGGAAATCGTTGAGATATATTACAATTCTTCTGATTCCTCCGAATACTATATAGAGCATAATGCTCCTACCGATGGGACACTTCCTTTTATTGTTTTCGGCTCAGTATTTACATTAGTTGGTATCGGTATTTGGGTCGGTACAAAAACACTGAAAAATTGAGTTGTTTAACCTCTTCGTAAGCAGTCCGGAATATCATTCAGGGCTGCTTTTGTATACGCAAAACTGACTGAAGAGATGAATCAGGAAAAGAAGTAAGGGATTAGAGCCGGATTTTATACTGCCGGAATATTGTTGTATACGCCGAAATCAGGCAATGTTATGATGACACTATAGGATAACAGCATTAATTGATTAAAACTCTAATGGAGAAATCACATGATAACAACGAAACAATTTCAGATCCTTACCGATATTGACCTGGTATATAAACTCATGACGGAAGTGTATAACCATGAAGAGACCAATGGCCCGGCTGAGCCTTTCTTTGAGTATGCGATCACATCCCCGTGGCTGGAGAGGGACTTTCTTCGACTCAACCGCTTCTGGCTTGACGATGATGTTCCGGTTGCTTTTGTGTTTTACGAGCAGCCTGTCACATCGATCTACTTTGTACTGCGCCCGGGATATGAATACCTCGCTCGTGAGATGATCGAGTATGCCGAGAAGAATTACCCGAAGTTTGAAGATCCGATGGAACTGGTCCTTATTTCCGGTCAGACGGCTTTGATCGATGCGGCAAAAGCACTGGGTTATGAACTTGCCTACGAGGAACCGGAACACTATTTTGATTTTCGTCTTGGAAAACTGGAATATCCTCTTCCACAAGGTTATTACTTTGTGGATCCTGTCACTTCTGATCCTCTTAAGACAGCTAAGTGCCTCTGGGATGGTTTCAACAAATGGGAACTAGGTGAGTTTAAAGACTGGGATATTCCGACTAAGAATGAGGGAAGAAGTCCTTTTGAACTCTATCAGAATGTTCTTGGTGCCACGATTGCGCCGGCGCCTCATGCGACTTATGAGTATACAACGATCATAGCGGACGAGAACGACGATTATGTCTGCTTTTCCGGTATGTGGTGGTGTCCTGCGACCCATCTGGCATATATGGAACCGCTCTGCACGGTCCCGGAGCATCAGCATAAAGGTCTTGCCGCAGCAGCACTTTCTCATCATGACAGTGTACTCAGACCCCTTGGCGCAGAGGTGATGACCGGCGGCGGAAACGAGTTCTATAAGAAGATCGGATATCAGTGTACGCGAATATACGGCCATTATGTGAAGCAATAACTGATGAGGTGTTTGTCGGAATAACGCGAAAACGGGAGATAGACGTAATATGATTGACTACGAAATTATAAAACTGTCAAAGGATGAATGGAAGGGAACACCTGTCCCGATGAACTATATGACCGATGGATACTTCGATGTCCAAGTCAGAGATAGTGCTGATTCATTTCACATAGACATTGAGAAAAAGTGTTACGAGACGCAGCAGATGCATTACTGTGACTTTCCGGACTATCTTTTTGCCGACTGGTGGGAAGGCGCAGAGGCATGGGGGATCGTATCGGAGAAGAATGAACTTCTGGCGTGTATCGAATGTTGTCCGGAAGAATGGAGTAATCGGCTTATGGTTACAGAACTATGGGTCAGTGATAAGCTTCAGCGTCAGGGGATAGGAACACGTCTGATGGATATCGTCAAGGATAAGGCGGCCAAAGACGGGCGTCGTGCCATTATTCTTGAGACGCAGTCGTGTAATGTCCGGGCAATTGCTTTTTATCAGAGTCAGGGTTTTCAGATGGCAGGTATAGACAATTGCTGCTATGGTAACTTTGATATCAGAGACCATAATGTCAGATTTAATCTTGTCTATTTCATAAGACCTGACATCGTGAGAGCGGAAAAGGGAGATCTTCCTGAGATCCTGGATCTTCAGTACCTTGCATATCAAAGCGAGGCTGCTCTGTTTGGAAACAAAGACATACCGCCTCTTAAAGAGACACGCTCCGAACTGGAACATGAATTTGAAAACGGAGTCATTCTGAAGATGATCGATGAAACCGGCAGAATAATCGGCTCGGTTCGGTCTACGTCCGATGAGACTACCGTGTATGTTGGTAAACTCATGGTGCATCCTGATCATCAGAAAAAAGGATATGGTAAGAAACTTCTGCGTGAGATAGAAAGATACTATCTGAATAAGCGGTTTGAACTCTTTACAAGCACGAGAAGTAAAGAGAATATCATGCTCTATGAAAAGATGGGATATAAGAAGTTTAAGGAAGAAAAGGTGACAGACGAACTTGTATTTGTTTATCTTGAAAAACCAAAGGAGTAATGCTGTATGGAAGCTATAAATGATTCGATATTCCGGACGGATATAGATACCAGAAAGCACTTCTGTGAATCTATTAACTGCGTTTTTCCTATGTTATAATCGATTTCGAGGGGCGACCCTTGGAACAAAGGATTTATGGGTTATAGTTTTTTCAGGAGTACAAAATGAACGTAGAAGCTTTAAGTTGTCAGTGCTGCGGAGCGGCTCTTAAACTGGCTAATTCCATGTGTACATGTGATTATTGTGGTACCACTAATATCGTCAGCGGCAGTACCGGAAAATATATTGATCTTCTTAACAGAGCGAACAAGTTAAGACAGCAGTGCGAGTTTGACAGAGCATTCAGGGTATACGATGAGATCCTTGCGGAGAACGGTTCTTATGTAGATGTTCTTTGGGCGCAGACCCTTTGCGAATATGGAATAGAGTATGTTCAGGATCCCGCATCCGGAAGATATATACCTACGCTTCACAGAATGAAGGATGAAAGCATCTTAAATTCCGAATCTTTTAATGAAGCAATAAGCAAGGCGGATGATTTGCAGAAGGAAGAACTGAAAAATGCCGCCATGGAGATTGCCAAGATTCAGGATGATTATCTGAGCATTGCTGCGGGCGAGATGCCTTATGATGTTTTCATTTGTTACAAGGAAACAGATGACGAAACGGGAGTGCGCACCACTGACAGTGACATTGCATTTAAACTGTATGTAAAGCTTGTGAGCTACGGATTGAAGGTTTTCTTTTCCAGAGTGACTCTGCAGGATATGTTGGGTGTCAATTATGAGCCTTATATTTTCGCGGCATTAAAGAGCGCGACAGTCATGGCGGTCATCGGTACTAAGGCTGAATATTTCAGTGCTGTCTGGGTCAGAAACGAGTGGGCAAGATTCTCTAAACTCAAAGAGCTCAATGACAAAAAGCTGATGCTTTTTGCATGTAACGATGTGGAAGATCTTCCGCCCGCGTTCAGACAGAAGCAGGCACAGCTCCTTTCTGAGCCTGATGCCATTGAGAATATGGCGGAAAATATCCGGGATTATGTACTTAAGGTAATGGGTGAGAATAACAGCAAGGTATCTGCCATGTGCCCCAATTGCCATAACATGATCACTGCAGATCCTTCAATGCAGGCGGCCATTTGCCCTAGTTGCAAAAAGCCATTTATCGTGAAGGATGCTTTGATCCTGTCCGAGGCGCAACTGTTGGCCCTCAAAAGGGTCAAGTGTCCCTTCTGCGGAAAAGAACAGGAACGTAATAAGTTCGGATGTATTTTCTGTCATAAGCAAATACCATCTTAAATCTCCGTGGATGACGGGCTATTGTGTTACACGGTATATCTAATTTTATGCGATTAAGAGCCGGACAAATGTCCGGCTCTGTTGCTGTTAATTATTGTTTTCTTCCGGTTTGGCGGGTGGTTCTTTTCCATCCCCGCCGGGACCTCCTTGAGGAGGATCTCCCTCTGGTCTTTCTCCGGACGGTGGTTCGCCCGGTTTTCCGTCCTGCTTACCATTTGAAGAAGATCCTGTTTTCATCTCAATGGCAGTTCCCGTCGAAGCTGTTCCTGCGGTGTATGCTGTCCCGTTGATGTAGAGAGTGTGCCCGTTAAGATCGATGGCATCTGCATCGCAGCTTAGCCCTGTGATGTACGAGTCACCGGTAAGGATCCATTTTGAACCAGATTCGATCTCAACGTAGACTTCGCCTTCGTTATCAGTGTTGATCACTCCTTCATATGTCGTTGAAGACGAAAGATACATATTCAGCATCGATACACTGTCTACAATGATGTCTCCGCTAAGACTCTGATTCTTCAAATAAAGGTTTACTTTTCCGCCGTTGGAGCCTTCCGAACCCCATCCTGCTGCAGCGGCTCTCAAGAAGACTCCGTCAGCATCCTGATTGACGATCTCAACATCTGTGAGGGTGATCGTCGTTACTGTGTTGTTTACAAAGAACACGTCTCCGTTCTTATTGGTCAGGGATCCGCCGCTCATGGTAAATGTAGCAAGTCCTTCCGCTGCATCACCTGACATAGACTGATAAATCATTACTGCCTGATACCATTCAGACTTGTCGCTGTTCTTCGTGTTGTTATCCGCGATCAGCGTTACGTCATTTAGGGTAACGGAGTTCCGGCCTTCTACAACAACTCCCTGTGAAGCTGTCGATTCCAGTGTTGCATTGCTGACTGTGATATCAGCCGTGGAGTAGATAGCAGGAGATCCTGTTCCATCTGTAATGTAAGAACCGCCATCTACATTTACTGTTCCGCCTCCGCGATCAGATCTGATCGCAGCAGAAGAATTACCTGTAGTGTGGATATTCAGGTTGGTCGCATTCATTGTGCCGCTGCCGGTCGTCATAAGACCGCCTGAACAGTTTCCGCTCGTTGTGATCACGGAATCACTGATGTTAACTGTTGTGCCTTCTCCGTATGAGAAAACGGCATTCGCGTGTTTTCCGTTCGTATCAACAACTAAGTTATTCAGCGTCAGTGTTGCTCCATCGGTTGCAAAGATCGCGGAATTATCGCCATAGAAATCCGCTTCATCTCCGGAATCAGAATCGCCTGTTTTGCTGACTTTAATGTTGGAGTACTCGGCAGTTTC
Source organism: Clostridiales bacterium (assembly GCA_024695545.1). The sequence goes on along the minus strand of JAILHZ010000110.1, from coordinate 6,554 downwards.
TCCGCTGACTTCGATCGCGTGTTCGCTATCGTTTGAATTGCTCATTTCTTCATTGATCGTAATGTCATCCGAGGATATAGCATTTGCTGAAGAAGTGGTGTTGACTGTATTGCCTTTATCAGTTTCCTGAGTCTGCGCTTCAGAAGAAGTTGCATCTGATTTTTTCGTAGATTTGCATGCAGTAATGGAAATGGCAATTGATGAGGCGGTGGCAAGAGCCAGTGCTTTTAGAATAGTCTGTCTTTTCATTATTATGTCCTCCTTTCGTGTTATGACTTTACTATACATGGCAAACCTTAAATAAGGCTAAAATGGCGCAAAGTGTATATTATGAGCAGACACCCAATTGAGAGATAGGCGTATGTACACTGTTCGGAGACTTTCTGGGCTGTTTTTCTATGCTATAATCTTTTTAGAAAACAACCGTAGAACGAGACAACTATGACATATCAAAAAAGGATTTTTGTGACGTAATATGATCGACTATGAAACTATAGCAAGGAACAACCATTCTTCCGGTATGAACTGTGCAGTAGCCGTGTACGATGCGCTGAGCGTGACTAATGATAATAAGACTACTCCGCCAAGGCCTCGTGAGGAAGATGGAAAATGCGGAGCGGTTCTTGCCGCCGAGAAGGTCATCCGCGAGATGGGTGGTACAGAGGACGACGTGCTTGAGTTCGAGAAACGCTTCGTGGATAAGTTCCAGCACCTGAAATGTTCTGAGCTTCGAGGGATCCTGCGTGGAAAATGCAATGATTATGTAGGTGTAGCTGCTTCGATCGTTGCACAGATGGGCATACTTCACGATTAAGGCTCGGCTTTGTTCCTTTTTAAACTATAAGGCTACCGCTAAACTATTGTCTCCACTAATGATTCGAGATAGTATCAACATATAGATTATGATTGGAGAAGATTTATGACTCATAAGGACTTGGCACTACAATACTTTAGCGAGCATCTCCACTGTTCACAGGCCGTTCTGGCAGCTTTTGCCTCAGAATGCGGTATTACAGAAGAGCAGGCATTGAGACTTGGCTCATGTTTCGGTTCCGGAATGCGGAAGGGTGAAGTGTGCGGCGCCTGTACCGGAGCATTAATGGTTCTTGGGCTTTTGTACGGTCAGATCAAGGCCGGGGATCTTGATGGCCGACAGCGTTCGGATGAATTGAACGATGAAATGATGCAGCGCTTTGCCGAGAAGTGCGGTTCCTATATCTGTAATGACCTGCTCGGCTGCGATGTCGGCACGCTGCAAGGTAGACAATACGCCCGTGATAATCATCTCTTTACTGAATTTTGCCCGAAGATGGTGGCAAATGCAGTTGATATACTGGAAGAGATTGTTGCTAAGAATGGAGACCTATGATAATGAGCAACGAATATATTATTCGTGAGGCCAAGATCGAAGATGCTGAAAGGCTTATCGAAATCTACTCGTATTATGTTTTAAACACAGCGGTTTCTTTTGAATACGAAGTACCGACCATAAGTGCTTTTCGAGATAGAATCAAAGGAACGCTCGAAAAGTACCCGTATCTGGTCTGTGTTCAGGGAAATAAGATCATCGGATATGCCTATGCTGGGGCTTACAGCTCTCGTTCTGCGTATGATTGGACAGCCACCACATCGATTTATGTGGATAAAGATTTCAGAAGACAAGGAGTTGGAGCTATCCTCTATGCAGAACTTGAAGCAAGACTAAAAGCTCAGTGTGTTGTGAATCTGCTTGCCGGAGTGGCATTCTGCGATCCTGAAGATGAGTATCTTTCGCATGACAGTTATAACTTCCATAATCGAATGGGATATACGAAGGTCGCGCATATGAAAGCAATCGGCAAGAAATTCGATCGCTGGTATGATCTTCTGTGGATGCAGAAGACACTCTGAATAGTTGATAATTCCAAGTATTGATGGTATAAAGAAAGCGCAGGGTGAGCCCGGAAAGATGTTTTACATCGCCGGGTTTTTGTATTTCCGTTTCGAAAAGGTGGTTAGGAAATGAATATTCTTGACATATGTCAGATAAATGGTAGTATAAAACTGACATATGTCAGAAAAGAGGTGCTGCCATGACACGTAAACCAAGATGCCGTTGTATTAGTCAGTATCCGGATCACTGGTCATTTTCTCCTGATGAAGTATCTTCTGATGAGACTATCATAATGAGTCTTGATGAGTTCGAGACTATAAGGTTAATCGATAAAGAAGGCATGACACAGGAAGAATGTTCCAAGCGGATGGGTGTGGCAAGGACGACCGTAACATCAATTTACGATTCAGCGAGAAAGAAGATCGCTGATGCTTTGATAGATGGTAAAAGGCTTCAGATCAGTGGCGGAGCATACCAACTAAAAGAAATGTTCATTATAGGAGCTATTCAGAAAGGACCGAATATTATGAGAATTGCAGTAACATATGAGAACGGAAATGTATTCCAACACTTTGGGCACACAGAACAGTTTAAACTCTACGATGTCGAGAACGGACAGATCGTAAGCAGCCGGATCGTTGATACAAACGGAAGCGGACACGGGGCTCTTGCCGGATTCCTTAAGGCAGCAGAAGTCGATGCTCTTATCTGCGGTGGAATTGGAATGGGAGCACAGATGGCACTTGCCGAAGCCGGAATCAAACTATTTGGCGGAGTTCAGGGCGATGCTGATGAAGCGGTAAAAGCTCTTCTTATGGGTAATCTTGTATACGATCCTGAGGCTAAATGTGATCACCATGATCATGAAGAGGGCCATGAATGCGGTCACGGAAACCACGAATGTGGTCACGCCGGCTGCAAAAACGCATGAAAACATCGAGGAGTTTTGCGTGATAGGTGCTCTTTTTCTGACATTTTTCAAGATCGGTCTTTTTACATTCGGCGGCGGATATGCGATGATTCCGCTGATTGAGAATATTTGCGTAGAGAAAAAGAAGTGGATCACGCATGAGGAGATGATGGATATCACGGTGATCGCCGAGTCAACTCCAGGCCCGATTGCGATCAATCTGGCGACGTACGTCGGATATAAACAGAAGAAGACAGTCGGGGCGCTGTTTGCCACTCTTGGGATGGTGATACCATCGTTTTGTATCATATATATCATTTCCAAATTCCTGGACAATTTTCTTGAAATCACATGGGTAGCCAGTGCTTTTCGAGGCATCAAAATAGCCGTCGCACTTTTAATTATTGACGCCGCGCTGAAAATGTTCAAAAAGATGAAAAAGAAGCCTTTTCCGCTGGTGATCATGTCGCTGTCTCTTGTTGCCATGATGATCATCAATATGCTGGCGTTGCGGATCTCATCGATCGTCATTATGCTCATGGCTGCTTTGATCGGGCTGGTTGCTTTTCTTGCTTCCGGAAATAACCGAAAGGAGGCAGTAAAGCAATGATTTATCTGGATCTGCTTATCGGTTTTCTTGAAGTCGGATTGTTTTCCTTTGGCGGCGGATATGCAGCGATTCCGCTGATCAGAGATGTGGTTTTGTCCCATGGCTGGATGGATGATTCGACGCTTTCACACATGATCGCGGTAAGTGAAAGCACGCCCGGACCGATAATGGTAAATCTGGCAACATATGTCGGAAGTGAGAAAGGCGGGATACTTGGTGCCCTTATAGCAACGGCTGCAGTTGTGCTTCCGGCATTTTTGTTTATCCTCATCATTACGGCGTTGCTTAGGAAATTTGTGAAGAACAGGTATTATCAAGCTGTGCTTTCAGGAATGAAACCAGGTATTATCGGTATTATCTTTGCCACAGGCGTGTTTATGGTTATGCAAAACTGTTTTTGGAAGATAGAGTCCGGAGTAGATGCTATAGCGATTGCATTTACTCTTGTAATGGGTGTTTTGTACTTCGGATCCCGGAAGGTGATGGAAAAAGGATTAACACCAATACAGTTAATTTGTATTTCAGCCGGCATAGGTGTGCTTGTTTATGGGATTTGAGATGACATTATAAAAGTTGGAATTGATTCTTCTTGAAGACGATCAATCCCTCATCACGCATCTTACAGAGTTCGTTAGACATGGCGCTTCTGTCAACAGAAAGAAAGTCGGCCAGTTGTTGCCGGTTGTATGGAATGGTGATGGAGGCGCTGTTTTGTCGCCGAGCTTCCGCAGATAAATAGGAAATGAGTTTCTCTCTGGTCGTTCGACGGGAGATATGATCCAGTTTTTGAACGAGACTTTTATTCTTTTCGGAGATCGCAAAGAAGAGATTCTGGACAACAAGCGTGTGAAAGCGACAGGCGGACGAACATGTTGTGATAACGCGCTTGGCATCGAAAAAGAAAACAGTGCTGTCCTCTGTTGCAACAACATCGTTGAGAAGCACACCGCTTTTGGGTGCAACATACGCTTCTCCGAAGATCTCTCCAACGTCTATCTGAGCGAGGATACTACGGTTTCCCCAATAGTCATCTTTCTGGATGTGAAGGCATCCATTGACGAGAATCAGAATGTCAGAAAGTTGCTCGCCTTGTCTTAATACGTATTGCCCTTTTCTGTAAGAGTGGGATCGTTCTTCTAGACAGGAAAGCATGAGGGTGATTTCCGCGTCTTCGACACCCGCAAACAATTTGGTCCTTTTCAATATAGGAAGATAATCTATCACACCAGACCCCTTTCGTTGTAAAAACAACGGAATTGTTAGATTTATTATTCTACAATCAGAGTACAAAATCAAGAAGAACAAAGGTGGAGTGAGTTATGATCAGGAAGATAATCAGAATTGATGAAGAGAAATGCAATGGGTGCGGAGCTTGCGCGAATGCTTGTCATGAAGGTGCCATTGAGATGATTAACGGTAAAGCAAAACTCACAAAAGAAAACTATTGCGATGGCCTTGGAGATTGTCTTCCGGCATGTCCGACAAATGCGATTTCCTTTGAGAAACGAGAGGCTCCGGCCTATGACGAAGCTGCTGTTAAAGCATCAAAGGAGAAAAAGTCCGCACCACTCGCATGTGGTTGCCCGGGTACACAAGCAAGAGCGATACAGAGAAAGGAAGTGACGGCTCCTGCCGATCTGCATACTGTAGAGAGTCAGCTTTCGCAGTGGCCTGTTCAGATTAAACTGGTCCCGGTAAAGGCGCCCTATTTCGATGGCGCGAAGCTTCTGGTCGCAGCGGATTGCACTGCATTTGCATATGGAAACTTCCATAATGATTTTATCCGGAATCGGATCACTCTTATCGGATGTCCGAAACTGGACAGTGTTGATTATTCCGAGAAACTGACGGAGATCCTGAAAAACAATGATATCCGAAGTGTAACTGTTGTTCGCATGGAGGTGCCCTGTTGTGGAGGCATTGAAAACGCCGTGAAGCAAGCGTTGCTGGCAAGCGGGAAGATGATTCCCTGGCAGGTCGTTACGATCTCTACTGACGGGAATATTGTAGAGTGAGTGCTGCCTGAATTTTGAAGATGGTATAATCAAATGAGAAAGGAAAGAGAGGCAAGAGATGCGTATGGGAAAATTGAGCATAGCTTTTTTCGATGCAAAAGAATACGACCGGCAGTCCTTTGTTATTTCAAATGAAAAAGCTTCTTTGAATAAAGGAGAAACCGGATCGGACAAAGAAGAATTTGATATCCGTTATCTCGAAGCCAGGCTCTCGCCTGACACTTATAAACTTGCAGAAGGCTGCGATGTGGTGTGTGTGTTTGTGAATGATGACGTCAATTCTTTCGTGATCGATAAACTTTGTGAAATGGGTGTTAAGCTTATCGCACTTCGCTGTGCCGGATATAACAATGTGGATATCGAACACGCATATGGCAAGATTCATGTTGTGCGTGTACCGGCCTATTCGCCTTATGCAGTTGCGGAACATGCGATGTCATTGCTCCTGACCTCGATCCGCAGGATCCATAAAGCCTATATACGCACGAAAGATTTTAATTTCAGTCTCAATGGACTTACGGGCTTTGAGCTTCACGGAAAGACTGTCGGAGTGATCGGAACCGGTAAGATCGGCAGGATCTTTATCGATATCTGCCGCGGATTCGGCATGCAAGTGATCGCCTATGACAAGTTCCCGGCTAAGGACTCAGGTATTGAATATGTAACGCTTGATGAGCTTTGGGAACGAAGCGATGTCATATCTCTTCACTGTCCGCTGACGGATGAGAACCGGCATATGATCAATTCGGAAAGCATGGAGAAGATGAAGAAGGGAGTCGTGATCATTAACACTTCCCGAGGTGCTCTGATCGATACTGAGGCGCTGGTGGAAGGAATCAAACAGAGAAAGATCGGAGCGGCTTGTCTGGATGTATATGAAGAAGAATCTGATGTGTTCTTCCATGATTATTCAAACCACATCGTGAATGATGATGTATTGGCGCGTCTCATTTCCATGCCAAACGTGATCGTCACATCCCACCAGGCCTTCCTTACAAATGAGGCTTTAGGTAATATTGCGGATACTACGCTTCAGAATATCCGCGACTTCTTCGGCACAGGACTCTGTGCAAACGAGGTGTGCTATAAATGTGCAAATATCAGCAAGTGTAACCAGAAGCATGATCAGAAGTGCTTTTGACCGAT
>JAILHZ010000105.1 GCA_024695545.1 Clostridiales bacterium | reverse complement strand
GCCGAAGAACCGGCTGAAGAGTACGCTGATTATCAGGAAGAGACAGAATATGCTGAAGAACCTCAGTATGCTGAGGAACCTGAATATACAGAAGAAGTTCCGTATGCAGACGAACCCGCATACGAAGAAGAACCTTCTCTTATCGATGAGAGTGAGCTTTTGGAAGAAGCTCCTGAAGAGTCTGAGCTCCTGACAGCTCCTGCCGTAGCAGATGAGGAACCGCTTCCTGATTTCCCGGATGTCTCCGGCGAAGAAGAGAAGGAAGAAGCAGCCTCTGAACCTGAAGAGGACGATGACGATGAAGGTATTAACCTTCTCGCTCCGCTCCCGAATAGAAATACCCCGAACAAGAGCCAGGGCATTAAGCCGATGGTAAAGCCGATGGCAAGACCGCAGGCCAACCGTGAGCCGGCACCGGCTCCACGCCCGGCAGCAAGACCGGAACCGCAGAAGGAAGAAAGAGCGGCTGCCCGCCCGCAGGATGACAAGGAAGAAGCACCGTCGCTTCTGAGAGGCGCTGCAGCAGCTGCTGCATCTGCAGGTCCTACTAAGCTCATGTCCAGAGAGCATCCTGAATGGGATCTCGATTCTCTTGCAAAGAAGAAGGAAGATATCGAGTTTACACCGGTTCCGCCGTTTGCGTCCGCAGAAGAGGCGGCCCGCCCGTCTCCGTTTGCTCCGGCAAAAAAAACAGCTTCTGCTGCATCCGGCGCGTCTTCTGATTCTGAGAACGCAAAACCGGCAGCTGCCAATGTTCCGAGAGGAAAATATGAACAGGGCTCCGGTCCCAGTGCCAGTGCCCCTGCAAGAAAGATCGAGGCTCCCGGCGCCGGCGAGATCTCCGCGGCGACACGTACTTGCCCGATATGCAGAACCAAGAGCTTTAACACTGAGAAGAATTGCCGCGGATGCGGTTACCAGTTCCCGAAGACGGGTTCGATTGCAGATCTTCAGGCGAACAGTAAGAATATTATTGCCATGCTCGCGGCAATCACGATGGCTGCGTCTGTCTTTACCGACATGATCACTTACACCCTGAATAATGAGAAATTCGATATTACCCTGATCAGCCGTTTCGAAGGATACGGATTCCTGCTTCTGGCACTGCTGGCGCTGGTCCTCGGATTCTTCGGAAGACATAAGGGCGTAATTGCAGTAGGTGCGCTATCCGTTATCGCTGCAAGCGCTGAGAACTACTATCTCTGGTACGACATCACCCAGGTCAAGAAGGGTGGAAGTGTTGACCAGGAGATCGGTTTCTGGCTCCTTTGCGCAGGCGCGGGCCTGATCCTGATTGCCGGAATTGTCGGAGTGGTCAAGGAAAAGAAGAAGCAGGAAAGATACGCCGACTACCTTCGCATGCGATGAGTATCTTTCATAAGAAACAGGAAAAGCCGATCCCTTTTGATCCTGAAAAGGAAGAACCGGCAATAAAGAAGAGTATATGTACCGGTGAAGCGACCGTCGGATTTGTCGATCGCGTCACCGGTCATTTTCGTGATATCCAAGTTGTCTCCACTCCGCTCGACATTGCCGAATTCTGCAGAAGGACCGGCACAGATCTCGAAAAGATCAAGACAATATATTAAAAGCTGTAGCTTAAGATTGCACCAATACCAAGTACTGCAATAATTCCAATGCAGATACCCATATTGTTTTTCCCTTTATGTTTATTCCGTTTCCTTATCCTTCTTCGCGAGTCCCAGCACCGCCAGGAAAGCAACGAGGATCATGCCGCCGCCGATGATGGCGAGCTTGCCGATGGTCTCACCGGTCTTTACAAGAAGTTCCTTTGTCGGAGATGCTGTCGTCGTTGTGGCCGGTTCTTCAGATGCTCTGTCACGGATGGCGTTATTAACATCACCTGTTGTTTCGGACGGATCCGCCGGTTCCGTAGTGGACTCGGAAGGCGCCTGTGTCTCCGTCGAAGAAGTCTCTGAACTGCTCGGATCGGAGGACTCTGACGGGTCGGAAGGATCCGTTGTCGTTTCCAGTGCATTGGCCACGTACTTATCGGCCGTGTATTTTGTGAAGTCAACGACCATAACCTCATAATCTTTACCGTTATACGTCACGGTAGACGGATAAGCCGTGGTGGCATCTGCCGCGAAGATTACAAAGAACGGGGTGCCGTCTAGTTCGTATCCTTCCGGAGCCTGAGTCTCAATGAAGAGATAGCATGTGCCGCGCTCAAGATCATTGAAAGTTGTTTTGCCGTTGCTGCCTGTTGTACCGGATCCGATACTTGTCGTTCCGGTGACCGTCTGACCGTTCAGTGTTGCCGAGGAAACACTGAAGACGGCGCCGGAAAGGAGTGTTCCTGTGGAATCCTTATCGTGCTTTACCACATTCAGCGTCGCGTAGCCGATCCTTGAAGAAGAACCTGCCGAACTCTCATATACTTTGCCCTTGAGACATGCGGAGTTCTCGTCTCCGTTCGTGATCACGCCGACAAGTTTACAGACGTTATTGGCGTTTCCTTCGTTGAGCGGCGAATCCTTTACCAGGTTCACGCGGGCACGGTACGTGATCGAATATCGGGTAGAATCCTTCAGCTTGATCGTAAATGTGCGGTCTTCGGAAGAGAAGTTGACCGAACCCGGTGCTGCGGCCTGATCGTTTACGAGAATGGAATCGAGATCCACATCCAGAGCCGATCCCAACGTATCGGAAAGAATCAGATCATCGCTGTTCGGATCAAGATCCATCGCCATGGGATTTACCAGAATCGTATACTCCGCATAAGGTGCGATCGTCTGGTCATACTTAACGTACTTCGCCAGTTCGCTCGGTTTTTTGTTCTCCCAGCGGCCGACGCGGTTATCCAGTTCTTTGTCATTATAGAAGAGAGTTGCCCTATTGACGTATTCGAAAATATCATCTGTCTGTTTATCCATGTGTGTACGGTACTCGATGTAGAAGCTCTCGGTGCTGACCTTCAGGTCCGCAATCATCTTCGATGTGAAGTCGAAACGGATCATCTTTTTGCCGTCTTTGGTATATATTTCGTAGGACACATACTCTGAGAAAGGCATTTCATGCCAGCCCGCATCATGGAGGAAGAAACTGTTTTCATCGACCGTAGTATTCTCCGGAAGCGTGTCGATGATATAACCGGAAGTAACTTTCTGGTCCGTGATCGGGTTGATATAGAGCTGCCAGCGGATATATCCGAGATCCAGCTCATTAATGCCTGTCGCTTTATCAATTTCGAACTCGGCACGCCACTTCTCCATGTTGTAACCGGAACCGTAGATGTCGGTGGTTCTCTGAACCGGCGTCGGGACCTGTGTACTCTTGACTGTTACGCGGTTCGGAATTGTACCGTTATAGCCGTCCTCGTAGTAGTTGCCGGGAGTGTTATATCCATTATCCTTGATGAACTGGGTTGCGGCATCCTCGTCATACATCTCATCCATGACTTCTACAAGATAGTAGAGGTAGACAGTCTGACCGTCTTCGAGATGGTAGATCGTGCCGACAAATGTATGGCCGTCTCCGCCGTCGTCTTCAAAAGCACTGCAGTCGGTGAAGAGTGTTTCATCCGTAGGCGGGTTCGTAGTATATACCTTAGGGGTGCTTTTCAGTGACATGCCCGGCCACATGGTATCCATGACCTCGATGTTGGTCTGGTCGCCGGTAGCGGTGATCGGGATCACACAGGAATAGATGTGATTGACGTTATCTACTACACGGAAAACCTTGTTAACTGTCAGCTTCGCATCGATGGGATTATCATCGACCAGGAGGTTAAAGTCGCGAGCACCTTCGAAAGTAATATTGATCGGATCAGGTGCTTCGGCCGGATTCGGATCGCTCTCGATCGAGCCGTAGAATGAAAGATTACCGATACGGTCCTGGTTCCCGCAGAACTTCGAATCGGTATATGTGATGGTAATGGTATGTCCGCTGATCGAATATGTACCGAGAATATTATCCCCGTCCAGGATGTTGCCGGACTTTCCCACGAAGTCCATATTATCCGGAAGTTCGTAGGTGAGAGAATCACCGGGATAAAGCTCGAAGATGTCGTTGTTCGGGAGTGCCCATCTCAGCGTACATACGATCGTGTCGCCATAGTGGATGGTGGAATTGTTATCGATCTCCACGCCTCCAACGGTAAGAGAAGCGCTCAGATCACCGCCTGTAAGTGCGGTAACTTCGTTCAGTGGTGTAGAAGAAGCGGCACGGACTCCGGCTGTTCCGATGAACGGAACCGAAGCCAAAATGAACATAATTGACGTGAAAAGCGCAACAAATTTACGACGCATGATGTTAAGTCCTCCGATGCAGTCAATGATGATAAGAAAAAATGTCGTGTTTGTGTCTAACCCAACTCTATTGCATTGTAACCTTATCAGATAAACCGGTTCATGTAAACTATACAAATTATAGATATGTAAAGGTCAAATTCTATTTCGGATTGTTCTCCCTTAACAGCGCCAATCGTTTCGCTTGCCGGATTATACCAGCACTGCCACCACCTCTTCGGTTTCAGATGCTATAATGATTTCAAAATAAAACGTGCTGGGGAAGAGGGCCTTACGCTTTCGATTATCACCAACATGTTTGCATATGACTGTCCGGCTCCCATCGAACCGCAGAAAGAATGCGGCGGTTCGATCCATTGCTGCACAATGGACGATCTGGAAGAACTGGTCGCATTCATGGATCTGTTCCATCAGGATATCGGCATCGATCAGGGTACCCTCGAGGATTACCGGAAGGGTGCGATCGAGTTTATCAATCAGGGGACCATGTACTTCTGGAAAGACGAGGCCGGGAACAGCGTAGGCTGCTGTAAATACGCGCCCGCCGCCGGCGGCCTGGCATCCATTAATCTGGTGTTTACTCATCCGGATCACCGGAGAAAGCACTACGCCGAGAATCTCGTATATCAGGTAACGAAAAAAGCGCAGGAAGAAGGATACCTTCCGATGCTCTATACCGATGCGGACTATGTCGCATCCAATGCCTGCTACGAGAAGATCGGATATATTCTGAGAGGAAAGCTCTGCTCGATCGGATAAGTTCTTTAGTAGTAAAACTTCTCGGGTGAACGAACACTTGTTACGATGTGGATCGTGAGGAAGATTAAGTATACGGCCCAGACGATGCCAACGATCGAGAGACGTTCTCTTGCCACCTCTTCATGGTAGCAGAATCTGTCGGCATAGTTTTCCGAAGGCTTGTCCGGATTGTAGTGGATCGTGATACGGTCCCCTTTGGAATAGTTCATGTTGCTGTAGTATTTTCCGTATTTATGGTCTGCAGTATACTCGAAACCTTTTAATTTGAACTTATATGCAAGAGTAGTTTCGCTGCTGTGATGTCTTCCTCCTTTGATTTTGGAAAAATAGGTGACGGTACCTTCGGTTGTTTCTGTGCAGCGGGCTCTGTATGCCTTTCCCTCTTTCAGATTGTTGAGTGCCAGAACGAGCATAAAGATAAAAAAGATTCCGAGAACGATAAAGGTGATCCGAAGAATAAGAAGATAATGCTTCATAACCGACTCCTTTTCCGCATCTGCGAAGCTAAACATTATACTTATAGTATCATAGATTGATATTTGTTTTTCAAAGTGGTAAAACTTTGAAAAGGAGGAGTGAATATGATTGCACTCGTTATCAATTGCAGCCCGGTAAAAACCGGTGCTACGGCAGAGATCACCAGGATCGTTTCCGAACAGTTATCTTCCCGCTATGAAGTCAAGTCCGTCTCTATCGATGACTACAGCTTCGCATTCTGTAAAGGATGCAGAAGCTGCCATCAGACCGCTGAATGTGTCCAGAGTGATGACGTGGATCTTCTGATGGAAGAATTCGAAAAAGCAGACACCGTCGTCTGTGTGGCACCATCCTACTGGGCCGATATCCCGGGCCAGTTCAAAGCCTTCATTGACAGGGTCACACCATGGTGCAACACCCATGAACCGCATAAGAGTCTTCCGGCAGGGAAGAAGGGGTATGCGATCGCGCTCCGCACCGGTCCCAACATGAAAGAATGTGAGCGTTTGATCTTCAGTATCGAACACTTCTACGGACACCTCGAGATCGAGTGTGCCGGACATCTGGGATTCACTTCGATCGAAGGAAAAGAAGATGTCGGACCGATCAGGGAACAGATCGTAAGTTTCTGCAAAGAGATATAAAGAAAGAGCCGGTTTATTCCGGCTCTTTTTCTCTCAGTGCTTTTACAGAATTCTTATGCTTCCGTAAGTGTCTTCATCGGTTCACCCCAAGGGCCGAGGTCACGTCCGTCCATGCTGACATAACGTTCCTCACCACCGCAGAGAACCTGCTTAACAGTCTTGAATCTTTCGATGAAGGGGATCTCTTTATTCGTGAGTTCTTCCTTAACGGTCTCGCCCATGATCTTACAGAGGAACACATCGCTTCCGTTGGCCATATTGATTTCTTTAATCACCTGAAGCTCCATGCTGACAGGGCTTTCTGCGATCGTCGGGACATTCAGCACCGTGCCTTTTTCCACTGTCGGCATGTACTTCATCTTATCGGGATTATAGCGTCCCTCAACATTGCCGTAGTAATCGGCAAGCGGAAGGAGTTCTTCTGTGACGAGGTTGGCAGAGAAGACACCGTTTTTACGGATGAGATCTTTGGTCAGCTTTTCTGCGCCGATCGCGGCCATAACCCCCAGACCTTCTCCGCCGTAATCTTCCTCCGAAGTCCAGATATAGCTGAACCAGCAGAAGAGACCGAAGTCAGGTGTGCCATCCTCTTTGTATGTACCATAAAGAAATAACTGCTGCGGGCAGAAATCGTTCCAGTTTTTCACTTGAATCTTTGCCATTTTAATCATCCTTTCCATTCTTAAGACTGCGCTCTGACTGTTCCAGGTTTTCCAGGATCCGGTCGAGGTAAGAATCCATCTTCAGGGCTTCCTTTTCGGTAAATCCCTGATAGAAGATCTCATTCATCTTCTGAGAGACTTCATCGTATTTTCCCTGAAGACCTTTTGCCTTCGGGGTGAGAACGATCAGAGACTGTCTTTTATCTGCTTTTGCTGCTTTTCTCGCAATCAAGCCGGCATCTTCCATGCGGCCGAGCATGGCGGTGAGGGTATTCTTCGCAAGTCCCGTCTTCTGGGAAAGCTCTACGATCGGAACACCATCCTTCTGCCAAAGTACATACAGGATGTGACCCTGAGGACCATTGAATTCCTCTACGCCGCTGTCCTGAAGCAGCCGCTGAAAAACACGTGCCTGTACCTGCTTGATCTGTGATATCAGAAAGCCGGTTCTCGTTTCCATATATTGCCTCCGGAGCATATAAGATTCGA
>JAILHZ010000104.1 GCA_024695545.1 Clostridiales bacterium | reverse complement strand
CGTACCTCGACGAGAGGTATAAGCGAAAATAATAACCACCCTAACTGGATTGGCCGTCCTTAGAGTGGTTAGTTTGTAACTTTTTAAGGCAACCGTCCTCGCGGACTGTGCTTTCTGCTTGTATTGTATCATCGCCGTATGGAAACGTCAATTTGGCTCTTATACTAACAAGATCAATTCAGGCTCCTGGTGAATGCTATAATGCAGTTGATGAGCGATGAATGGGAGATGAGCATATGAATGATCTTTGTAGAATTATCAAGGAAACGGTGAAGCCGAATTTTCTGAATATCCGGTCTTCGATCCAGACTTATGACCGGGATGCCATCTGTTATGGGGCGCCTTGCTGGAGATGGGTCTATCATGCGCTTCATTCTGCAGACAAGTGGTTTATCAATCCTTTCGAATATGAAGAACCTTCATTTCATGTCGAGGGCATGGATGACCCGGAAAAGCCCTGCGATGCGGTTCTGAGTGATGAGCAGCTTTTGAAATATCTTGATGAGATCGAAGAAAAAACATATGCATATCTTGATGGACTTACAGATGATATGCTTTCAGAAAAACCGTCCGGAAGCAGGTACACGAGACTGGAACTGATCCTTCGGCAGTTCCGCCACATTTCCTTTCACACGGGTATGCTTAACGGACAAACGATCCTGGAGAAAGGAGAGTTTCCCATGTGGGTATCAGAGACGGAAAAGTATGTTGATGACGGGGTCTTTTTCGGAAGATACCGCAAGGGGAAAGTGCAGCTGTGAGGCTGCTCCCGGACCTTTCTTTTTTTGAAGGAGTTAATAAGTGAACGAAGAGTATAAAACTGCATCTGCAGTGTTTGAAAAATACGGATTGGGTGAGATCACAGGTCCGGTCGAACCTGTGTCCGGTGGTCTGATGCACAAGATGTATAAGGTGCAGACCGGTTCCGGTACCTATGCGCTGAAGTGCTTAAATCCGGAGATCATGAAGCGCCCCGGCGCACTTGCGAACTTTGCGGTTGCGGAAGATCTGGAGCGCGTACTTGAAGAACATGGACTTCCGATCGTTCCCGCGCTTTCTTTTGACGGGAAGAAGATGCTCCTTCTTGATGGAAGGTATTTCTATATCTATAACTGGCAGGAAGGAAGGCTCACCGATCCGCGTGCGATCACGAAGGAACAGTGCTTTACGGCAGGAGAAATCCTCGGAAAGATCCATGGGATCGATGCACATAATGTGGAGCCCGAAGAGCCGGAGATCGCTGCGATCGATTTTTCTTCCTATCTTCAGCAGGCGGAAGAGAAGAACAGCCCGATTGCGCCGTATCTGAAAGAGGATCTGAAACTTCTGGAAAAGGCGCAGGAGGCATTAAACAAAGCAATATGCGGTCTTCCTCCTATGCGTGCGATCAATAACGGAGATATGGATCCGAAGAACATCATGTGGCATAACGGACAGGCTCATGTGATCGATCTGGAATGCTTAAACCGCGGGAATCCGATCGCTACCTGCCTGGACCTGGCGCTGCAGTGGTCAGGGACTACGGAGCTGGATTTCAAAAGCGAGAACCTGAAAGCGTTTTTCGACGGATATCTTCAAGCCTATGACAACGGCTTCCGTTCTTATGAGGATCTTTACGGGATCGCCTATTCGTGGGTAGCGTGGCTGGAATATAACATTCTCCGTGCTCTGGGAATCGCGAGTTCTCGGGAAGAAGAGATCCGTCTCGGTGAAGCGGAAGTAAGAAATACGATTGGAAGGATAAAGTATCTTCATGAGATCGAAGGCGAAGTGAAAAAGGTGCTGGAAGAACTTCCCGCGCCGGATCCCAAGTGCTTCATGACCCATGATGACCGTCTCTGTTATATCGATCTCGTTTTTGAAGGAGGACTCTCGGATATCCCCGAGTATCCACTTCCCCAAGGCTACCGTTTCGTGAATTACAGACCCGGAGATAAAGATGCCTGGATCGATATTGAACTGTCTTCCGGTGAGGTCTTAAGTAAAGAGCACGGAGAAGAATGCTGGGCGCGTTATTACGGAAGCAGAGAGGAAGAACTTCCGAAAAGGATGTTCTTTATCGAAAATGATGCCGGTGAAAAGATCGGAACCGCCACGGCATTTTACGATATCCATAGAGAGCCGGATCCGGACGAAGGACAGCTTCACTGGGTGGCCATAAAGAAGGACGTCCAGGGAAAAGGACTTTCCAAGCCGCTGATCACTTTTGTCCTGAACGTCATGAAAGACCTCGGGTACAAAAGGACGAAGATCCATACGCAGACGAATACGTGGCTTGCATGCAAAGTATATTCCGATCTCGGTTTTCAGCCGGAAAAGGAGAGCCTACTTAAACACCGCGCCGGATGGAAGATGGTGCGGCTTCTTACGGGAAAACAGTTTTTCGAACAGAGTGCAGTCAAGTAAAAAAGTGAGCAGGAGGCAAAGGACTAAAGGCATGAACCGGATCTACTGGGATATCGATAAGATTGCTTCACTGACGGATCATCTGGAAGCCGCGACGCACAGCCACGGCATGATCCAGTTTTTCCTGTTCCTTGAGGGTGTCCCGGAGATGAAGGTGGGGAAGGAGAAGATCCACGACCGCTGCCTGTTCGTGAATGTCAATGTGAAACATGCCGTGAAGTTTCATGACGGGCTTCTTTTTACCTGCGTGATTGAGCCTGCCTCGGATATGGGGCGGAAACTGAGCGCGCTTCTTAGCGGGAAAGAGTATTTCGCACTGGAAGATGCTCAGGCGGAAGAATTGGCCGCGCTTGCCCGTCCGATGATGGATTCTTTTTCAAAAGCACCTTACACGAAACTGATGCAAAAACTCTATGAGGTGATTGGCGCAGGACCTTGCGAAAAGCACTTGGACGAGCGCATCATGGAGTTCCTTTCCATGCTGGAAAACTGCAGCTGCACGGATCACTCCATCGACCATTTTGCGGAAGAACTGCATCTTTCTTCGTCCCGTCTGTCGCATCTTTTCTCAGAGCAGGTGGGGATTACATTAAAAGACTATCTTCTCCTGCACCAGCTGGAGAGAGTATTCCAGGATATCTTAAGCGGAAGAAAGATCACGGATGCCGCGATGGATGCGGGCTTTGACTCACCGTCGCATTTTGCTTCCACGGTAAAAAGACTCATGGGACTTCCGGCGAGAAGCACCATAAAAGATAGCGAATTTCTGAAAGTTTATTAATCCCCGTTTTTCTATACTGATGCCAGAAATGAAAAGAAAAGAGGCACAGTATGGAAAATAAATATCTTAAAAAGACCCCGATGGTAAACTATGACGCCGCACCGATCCGAAATCTGATCGAGTCTCGTGGCTGGGAAAACCTCGACACATTCGACAGAATTGGCGCGATCTATGACTATGTCCGAAATGAGATCCTTTTCGGATATAACCGCTCCGACACGCTCACCGCAGAAGAGGTGCTCGCAGACGGATACGGTCAGTGCAACACCAAGGCTACACTTCTCATGGCGCTTCTTCGCGGATGCGGGATTCCCTGCCGACTGCACGGATCGGAAGTCAGCAAGTGCTTTCAGAAAGGGGCGACCTCGGGCATCATCTCGATCCTTGCACCAAAAACGATCGCCCATACCTGGGTGGAGGTTTTCTATGACGGGAAATGGATCGCGCTGGAAGGCGTAATCACGGACGAAGCCTATGTGCAGGGCGTGAAGAAGAAGGAGAATCCGAAGAAGGGGCCTTTTCAGAAATATGCCATCTCGGTTCCGGACCTGACAGAACTGGATCTGACCTGGCGGGGACTGGATCTTTTCGTGCAGAATGCATCGATGGTGAAAGACTTCGGAACCTTCGACGATCCGGATACTTTCTTTACTCTTCACAAGCAGACATGGAGCAAAATCAAGGACTTCGCCTATGTCCACTACGGAAGAAAAGTCATGAACCGGAACGTGGCGCGGATGCGGAAGCTGTGAAGAAAGCCTTGCGTTATGGAAAAAGTGGAAATTTCGAATGATTTTTCATGGAAAAAGTGGAAAAAACTAAGGAAAAACCATGGAAAAAGTGGAAATTCAGATTGTTTTTGCATTGAAAAAGTGGCGATTTCTCTATATAATCACTATATAGGAGTGATGCCAATATGCTTAAGAGACACTTGGAGACAGCCATTAACAGTTGGATAACGGATGGTCGGAATGCGATGCTTGTCAGTGGAGCGCGACAAGTTGGTAAGACGTATCTGATTAGAAACTGTTTGAAACAGAAGAATGCTGATTACATAGAAATAAACTTCATCAAAAATCCGGAGCTGGTGGCTGTATTTGAAAACAGTAAATCAACAGAGGATTTAAAGATAAGTATTTCTGCTTCGTTAAACAGAAGTCTTACAGAAGGCCAGACGATCCTTTTTCTGGATGAAGTTCAGGAGTATAAGGATATTGTAACGAAAATTAAATTCTGGGTTGATGATGGGAGTTTCAAATACATACTGAGTGGCTCACTCTTAGGGGTAGAGCTAATAGATCTGCGATCTGCACCTGTTGGATATTTAGATGAGATAACCATGTATCCACTCGATTTTATAGAGTTCTTATGGGCGTGTGGCGTAAAAGATGAAGTAATAGACTATTTGAGGGAATGCTTCGATGAAGACAAAGAAGTAACGGAAAACGTCCACAATAAGATGATGGAACAATTCAGAAGATATTTGGTTGTTGGCGGCATGCCTGCCTGTGTGAATGAATTTGTGGAAAGTGGTGATATTAGAAAAGTTTCATCGATTCAGAAAAACATCATCTCTGAATATAAAAGAGACTTTACGAAGTACGAAGCGAAAGAAAAGAAACTGATGCTTCAATCGGTCTATGAACTGGTACCATCCGAATTGCTGAAGCAAAATAGGAGGTTTAACTTTGCAGATATAAAGAAAGGATTGAAATTCGAACGTGTAGAAGACAGTTTCTTATGGCTCAAAAGCGCCGGAGTTACGATCTGTGTATATAATGCTACGGAACCGAAAATCGCTCTTAATCAGAATATGAAAAGCAGTCTTGTAAAACTATATATGTCTGATGTTGGACTGCTAACAGATATATACGGACCGTCTATGAAACTTGGAATTCTTTCAGAGAATAAAACAATCAATTGTGGAGGCATATATGAGAACGCGGTGATGCAGGAACTGTGTGCTCATGGGTTTGATACATACTATTACAACAGCAAGCGGCTAGGTGAGTTGGATTGTGTAATTGAACATAATGGACATATCCTTCCCATCGAGATTAAAAGTGGAAAAGACTACTATGTGCATTCTGCTTTGACGAACTGCTTGAATAATGAAGAATTTGATATCCTCGAAGCGATTGTGTTCTCTGGATACAATGTGTCGAGGGAAGAGAGAACGCGATATCTCCCTATATACATGTGCACGTTTGTAAAGAATGATGTTGAACTTCCGATTCTAAATCCATCAGCGGAAATCTAATCAAGAGAAAGAAGAAAAACCATCTGTTCTTGTGAAAAAGAGTAAAGTGAGAGATAAAATGAACCTGAAAATAGCATTACTTCAGATCCTTCCCGGTAAGGATCTTGATGAGAATCTTCTGATCGGGAAAAAGGCCTGTGAGGAAGCAAAAGAAAAGGGCGCGGATGTGGCGCTTTTTCCGGAGATGTGGAGCGACGGATATGCGCTTCCACAGGATGAAGCCGAAATACGCAAACTCGCTATCAAAAAAGACAGTGAGTTCGTCAAAACGTTCCGGGATCTTGCCTCTGAGCTTCAGATGGCGATCGGCATCACTTTCTTAGAAGAACACGAGCCGAAGCCGCTGAATTCCGTGATCTTCTTTGATCGGACAGGGAAAGAGATCCTTCACTATTCAAAGGTACATCCATGTGCTTTTGCCGATGAAAAAGTCTTAAGTGGCGGAGATGATTTCTACGTCGCGGACCTGGATTTCGGAAGAGGAAAAGTAAAGTTCGGATCCATGATCTGCTTCGACAGAGAATTTCCGGAGAGCGCCCGAATCCTGATGCTCAAAGGTGCGGAACTGATCCTGGCGCCGAATGCCTGTCCTATGGAGATCAACCGGCTTTCCACTCTTCGAGCTAGATCTTACGAAAACATGGTGGCGGTAGCGACCTGCAACTACCCGGAAGGACAGCCGGATTGCAACGGTCACTCGACGCTTTTCGACGGCGTGCCGTGGCTTCGGGATGAGCCGGGCGTGAGAGATATGTGCGTACTGGAAGCACCGGGCGAGCCGGGTGTGTATATCGCGGAACTCGATCTGGATCAGCTGAGAGGACACCGAAGCAACGACATCATGGGCGACAAATACAGACGACCCGAGAAGTACGGGATCCTTGCTGATCCCGAAGTGCGGGGCGTGATCGGCGGAGAGTTCGTTCACTGGTAATGAGTAAAGGAGAAAAGATGGAACTGCAAAAACTATCTGAACATATATGGTATATACCTTTTGAAGAGGAGTGAGCCGATGAATCATGATGAGCAGAGAATCTGGCTGATCAAGCAGCTTCTGGCGGAGAGGTCGGATGCAGCCGAAGTGGAAATACCTGCCGGCGAACAGGAACAGAAAGATCTCCTTCGGGGTCTTATGAATATCCGTATGCCCGATCCGATCAGTGATGAATTTCTGAAGATTCAGGATGAATATCTGACGGCGGAAAATGAAGCGGAAGGCATTGTGAGAATAGAGGATCTTAAGCCCATCAGCTCGGATGCACGGATCTATCTATGGCAGGGAGATATGTCCAGGCTAGCGGTGGATGCTGTGGTAAATCCGGCTAATTCCGGCTTCACCGGCTGCTATCAGTGGCTGCATTCATGTCTGGACAACATCCTGGGTTCCAAGGCCGGCATCCAGCTCCGGCTTTACTGCAATGACATTATCGAGAAACAGGGATATCCGGAACCGACCGGAGGCGCCAAGATCACGCCGGCATTTAATCTTCCGGCTAAGTATATCATCCACACCGTCGGCCCGATCGTGCAGCACGTTCTGACGAAACAAAATGAAGACGATCTGGCATCCTGCTATCGGTCGATCCTGAAACTGGCGGATGAAACCGGTCTTTCGAGTGTCGCCCTCTGCTGCATTTCTACCGGTGTATTTATGTTTCCGAATGAAAGAGCAGCGGAGATCGCCGTGGCGACGGTGAAGGAATATCTGGATACGACCGGAAGCGGGATCAAAGTGCTTTTCAATGTGTTTAAGGATATTGATCTTCTGTTTTACCAGAACCTTCTGAATCGAGGTGATCGTAATGTATGAAAAACTGAAGCAAGCCCTATCCGAGGCGGATGCTGTCGTGATCGGTGCCGGCGCGGGTCTTTCTACTTCGGCGGGCTTTATCTATAGCGGTGAGCGGTTCGAGAAATACTTTTCCGACTTTTCTGAAAAGTACGGCTTCACGGACATGTATACCGGCGGCTTTCATGTGCTGGGAATGGAGCCGGAGATCATGTGGGCGTACTGGTCCAGATACATCTACATCAACCGTTATCTGGATGCGCCGAAACCTGTGTACGACGACCTCTTTTCGCTGGTGAAGGACAAGGACTATTTTGTCCTAACGACGAACGTGGATCACTGCTTCCAGAAGGCGGGATTCGATAAGGAACGGCTCTTTTATACTCAGGGGGATTACGGCCTTTTCCAGTGCACGGAGCCCTGTACACAGGACACCTACGATAACGAAGAGATGATAAAGAAAATGTACGAGCAGCAGAAGGATATGCGTATCCCGTCCGAGCTGATCCCGAGATGTCCGAAGTGCGGGAAACCGCTTACCATGAATCTTCGTTCCGACGATAAGTTTGTCGAGGATGACGGATGGAAACTTGCGTGCTCGAGATACGAAGTATTTCTGGAAACGCATAAGTCGGGGAAAATTCTTTTCCTGGAACTGGGTGTCGGATACAACACACCGGTCATCATTAAGTATCCGTTCTGGAGAATGACCGCGCAGAATCCGCAGGCGACCTATGCCTGCATCAACTTCGAAGAAGCCATCTGTCCGGAGGAGATCAAGGACCAGGCGATCCTGATCACGGGCGATATCGGCGAGGTCCTAAAGGAGCTGAAACCATGATCATCCAGACAGGCATGCGCACCGATATTCCGGCCTTTTATTCCGAGTGGCTCTGTAACCGGATCAAAGAAGGCTTCGTCCTCGTGCGTAATCCCTATAATC
>JAILHZ010000051.1 GCA_024695545.1 Clostridiales bacterium | reverse complement strand
CGCAGGTCGAACTCCTTGAGACTGTCCTCACCGACAGCGTAAGCCTTGATGACTTCTGTCTTGTTCTCAACTGCAGCCTTGATGCCCGGGATGAAGATGTAGTCGAGGTTCTTAAACGGAAGCTCGCCCTCTTCGATCAGGAACGGGAGCATACCCCAGTTGATAAGGTTACTTCTGTAACGCTTGGTCGCGTACTCGTTTGCGATGTTCGCCCAGCCGCCTAATACCTTCTGGCAGGAAGCCGCCTGCTCACGGGCAGAACCGTCACCCGGCTTTACGGCAAAGATCGTGGAACCGAAGCCTGTATTGTCGCGGTGAACCTCCGGGAAGTCCTTTTTGATCGTCTGCATGACCTTGTGGATCTCCGGGAACAGATCGCAGAGCTTCTCGCCTGCTTCTCGTGCCTTCTCGACCTTCTGGATCTCCTTGGCGCGTCCTACGTACTCCGGATCCTTACGGCTCAGTGTGAACTCTGCAAGACCCAGCGGGTTGGAACGGAAGGAAGATGTCTCACCGGACGGGATCAGTTCGTCTGTTGTGGTTACCGGATCGTGGATCTCGGATACGCAGCGCAGAACGAGGTTATCGGTAAGAGCGACCATAGCCGGCCAGTCCTTGATGTTCGGACCGAAGTGGATCGGATACTCCGGATCCGCTACACCCTTAGAATCGAATACGCGGTTCGCGTAGATCTTCGAATCGAAGAAGTACTTGTACTTGCCGAACTCACCGTCAAACTCGGTTGCTGCTGTCAGCTCGCCCTGGTTGGCAGCTGTTGCTGCGATGGAACGAGCATCCATGAGCGCAACGGAAGAGATCTGACCGTTCTGGAGCTTAGAGCCTTCACGGTTCGGGAAGTTTCTCGTGGAGTGACGGATACTGAAGGCATTGTTTGCCGGAGTATCACCCGCACCGAAGCACGGTCCGCAGAAAGCGGTCTTCATGATGGCACCGGTCTCCATGATGGTTGCGGCGCAGCCGTTTCTTACGAGCTCCATGTAGACAGGCATGGAAGCCGGATATACAGAAAGTGTGAACTCGTTAGATCCGATGTACTTGCCCTTGAGGATATCCGCTGCTGCGCAGATGTTCTCAAATCCACCGCCGGCGCAGCCTGCGATGATTCCCTGATCTACCATAAACTTGCCGTTTCTGATCTTGCTTCTGAGGGAGAAATCTACTGCATCGCCGAGGGAGACCTTCGCGCGCTTCTCAACATCGTTGAGGATATCGTCGAGGTTGGCCTTGAGTTCTTCGATCGTGTAAGTGTTGCTCGGGTGGAACGGCATGGCGATCATCGGCTTGATCGCGGAAAGATCGATCTCGACAACGCCATCGTAGTAAGCGATCTCACCCGGATTGAGTTCCTTATAGTCTTCGGAACGGCCGTGGATATCGTAGAAAGACTTGACCTCGTCGTCGGTCTGCCAGATGGAAGACAGGCATGTGGTCTCTGTTGTCATTACGTCAACACCGATACGGAAGTCAGTGGACAGGGAAGCAACACCAGGACCTACAAACTCCATGACCTTATTCTTTACGTAGCCATTAGCAAATACAGCACCAATAATGGCGAGGGCCACGTCCTGCGGACCTACGCCCTTGACCGGCGCGCCCTTGAGGTAGATTGCAACAACACCCGGCATGTTGATGTCGTATGTCTGGTTGAGGAGCTGCTTAACGAGCTCCGGACCGCCCTCACCCATCGCCATGGTACCGAGTGCACCGTAACGTGTGTGGGAGTCGGAACCGAGGATCATTCTGCCGCCGCCGGCAAGCATCTCACGAGCGAACTGGTGGATAACAGCCTGATGCGGCGGTACATATACGCCGCCGTACTTCTTGGCGCAGGAAAGACCGAACATGTGGTCATCCTCGTTGATGGTACCGCCTACCGCGCAAAGCGAGTTATGGCAGTTGGTCAGTACATACGGAACCGGGAACTTCGTAAGACCCGAAGCACGTGCGGTCTGGATGATACCGACGAAAGTAATATCGTGGGAAGTAAGCTTGTCGAACTTGATCTTCAGCTTCTCCATATTGTCGGAGGTATTATGACTCTTCAGAATACCGTAAGCGATCGTCTCCTTCTTCGCATCCTCTTTGCTGATGTTCTTACCGGTCTTGCTGAGGATCGCAGCCGCTGCTTCCGCATTATCCGGAATCAGTTCCGTGCCGCGCAGAAGATAAGCACCGGAGTCAAGTAATGAAATCATAAGTCATCCTCCCATTTATCTTTTGTTAAACACATATATTATATGGAAATCCGAGGAAGTTGCAAGCAATACATCACGTTTCCCAAGCGGTTTATGCGGAAACGCGAACCTTTTTTCTCTCTTCTTTTCTGCGGGGTTTCTTCCCGTCGTAAAGATACGATACGAAAAGCACTATTACTCCGAGGATGCTCACGATCAGGGATACGATCCAGATGACCGGAGTATGGAAAGCTACATGGACGGTACCCTTCGATCCCCCGGGGACAGTAACCGAGATACGGTGGTTACTTCCGTCGGAGATCTCAAGATCTTCTCCGCTTTCCGTTTCCGCCTTATAGTACGGGTAATTAAATACCGGAAGTTCTACCTTACCGCCGGATACCGACTCATATGTGAAGTCGACCGTGGTGCCGTCTTTACTGTAGTTTACGATCTGCACATCCCCGTCCGCCGTATACTCCGGAACAAGATCTCTGACATTCGTGTCCTCGATGAGATACTCATGCTGGCTGTTCCAGCGGGATGCAAGAGCACCGGCCTCCGGAGAGAAGCTTGTAAGGAGTCGGGACGTGTATCCGGTTGCTGCGTAGAACAGGCCCGGAAGCATCATGAAAAGGACCACGAAGATCCACACCATCTGACCTTTCTGTTCGGTGCTGTCCACTTTCGAAAGGACTTCGCAGGCAAGGACCGCGGCGAGGATCCCCGCGAGTGTCAGGAATCTCCACGGGAACTGGAGACTGACAAACAGCGATCCGACTACGGGGATATTGACCACGATATTCCATGGGAAGATCGAAGAACTTGCAAACAGGAACAGCACGGCAAGAACGGAAGTAGCGGCCATCGGAAAAGCACTTGCCCCGCGGCCTTCCTCTTTCGCTTTATCCTTAGGAGCGTCCTTTGCTTTTTCTTCCGAATCCGTCTTTGCGGAAAGGAGTCTGCTCTTATACAGGTGCACCATCGCGGAAAGAAGTGCAATGAGTACGGGAATAAACGAAAGAAGGATCAGCAGGGACAGTTTCTGCGAAGTGATCTGATTAAGAAAACCGTCCTTTTTGTCGGAAGTGCTTTTCATGACGTTAAGACTTCGGGAAAGTGCAACATCGAGGAACGGGACGATGTACGAAAGGTTCGCGATCAGGACCCAGAAAGCGGAGACGACCAGCGAAAGGATGCGGCGCTTCACAAAGGTCTTCTTCGGGCTCAGGACCAGAAGCAGGAAGACCATGAGAATCGAAAGCTCGCAGGAAAGCACATGTGTCCGGAGAACACCGGTAAATCCAATGACGAACATGATCGCGGACTTTCTGTAGTTATCCTTCCAGAGAAGGTATATCGCGTAAAGCAGGAACGGCAGAAATGCGATCGCACAGAATTCTCCGATCGCGGCTCTGTGGTAAAGATCGACCCAGCGGAAAAGAAGGAAACTGTAGATGAGACTCGAGCAGACGCCGACCCTTTCTCCGTACATCCTGCTGAAGCAGTAATATGCAGAAGAGACCGTCAGAAGATGCATCAGGAAGATAAAGAGTTTGTAGCATGCGTGGATATGGATACCTGCCAGATTCAGGACCGCGGGAATGTACAGCAGCGCGTCGCCGTAATACACGCCCACAGCATAGCCATAGCCGTTGTACCAGTTCTGCTGGATCTTGACCCACGGCACGCCCCGGGACAGGCCGTCGCGTATTCCGAAGATGCGGTTGATATGGAAATACAGGTCATCTCCGAAAGGCAGATACTCCGCCGCCTGAAGCATCGGAATCATCATGACGGCCGAAACGCCAAGTAATAGAGCATAGATCTTGAATTTCTCCGGATTCTTGAGACAAAGCCAGATGAAGATATCCATAAGTATGCACAGGAAAAACCACGACGCGACTCTTGCAGCCCTCTGGACGTTTGCCGGCGGCGTCGAATCCGCACGCTCCACGAGGAGCGATTCCACCCTGAGCCCTTCTGTATCTTTACAGTCTACGGCCAGCTGGATATCTCTTATCGTATGCGGAATGGAAAAGCCGATCTGCGCAGTATCCGTCTGCGGATCAAGATAGGTCCATCTCGACCTTCCCACACCTTCGGAATCCAGCGTCTCAGAAAGGATGCTGACCGAATTCCCGAAAGAGGTGCAGGAATACTTCACGGTCATCACATAGTCGCCCGGATAGAGTGCGAGATTTCCGGCATATCCGTACCGGATATCCTTCGGGTTACTGCTTTTGAGTTCCACGAGCGGAGTGCCGACCGGCTTCTGAAGACCTACGGAGAAGGAATCCTTGGGTTTTCTTACCGGAAGCACGGCAAACCCGAGTGCGGCGATGCATTGAAGGATCACCAGGATCAGCAATATTTTTCTTCTGCGATACGGACTATCCAAGACACCAAAACCCCATTCCGTCTTCTGATGCACATATTATACCAAATCCTTCCGAAGCGTGAACTGTTCACAACTTTGCAACACTTTGCGTGTATCATTAGTGTGTCTTATTATTTTCTTTTGACGTGAAGCACATTCGTTAAGATCCGTGCAGACAGAAGAGGCCGATTATGGATAAAAGGAAAAAAGTAGCCGTATTTTCGCCGAACATTTACGAACCGATGACACATGCCATACAGGAAGGCATCAGCAAGGCTGCCATGGAGCTCGGCATCAAGGTCATCTACTTTGCAAGTTTCAGTGATTCTTTCAGCAACAAGATCTACGATCAGTATAAGCATTATGACGAGGGTGATATCGTCTCCTTCGAGCTTCCTGATCTTGATGATTTCGACGGGATCATCCGTATCGACCTGACATACAATCCCTACTGTCTGGAGCATCTGGACAAGCGCCTTTCCGAGGTGACGATCCCGATCATCAACGTCGGCGGATACGACGAACGCTACTTCAACGTCATTAGTAACGAGGCAGTCTCGTTCTACAATATTGTGGACCATCTCATCAAGGTGCACGGCTGCAGGGATATCTGCCACCTCGCCGGACTTAAGGAGCGCACCTTTACGAAGACCCGTATCGATGCTTACCGCAGGGCACTCGAGGACAACGGTATCGAGTATGACGAAAGCAAGGTCTTCTACGGCACACTCTGGCACGATTGCGGCGATCCCGCGCTGGACTATTACCTTCCCGAGTACGAGAAGCGCGGGAAGAAATATCCGGATGCGATCGTCTGCGCGAACGACTATTCCGCAGTCGGTCTGGTTGATGCCTGCCACAGACGCGGCATCGAGGTCCCGGACGACATCATCGTTACCGGATACGATGGTCTGGAAGAAGCCAAACAGGGTTACCCGTCCATCACGACCGCCGCACAGCCTTTCACTCAGGCCGGATACGAGAGCATCAAGGCACTGACCAGAATGTGGGGCGGAGAGGATCTCGGCGAGAATCTGCAGATCCCGGGCGAAATGTTATTGCACCAGTCCTGTGGCTGTAAGGCCATGAACACTTACAACATCGACGATATCCGAAGCCTGTACATCCGCAGGCTCGACCGTGTGGCAGATCTTGCCGCGGCCACGACCAGCCTGATCCTCAGCGTCTCCAGCGCGCAGACTATGGAGGAATGTTTCGATGAGATCGCAGAGAACTCCGCCATCGATTCGGGATTTACTGACATGCTCCTTTGTCTTGCCCCCGGATGGGAAAACCAGCGGATCATTAACGATGAGTTCTCTGATATCGATGAGGAGATGACGGTTGTTGCCGGCTTTATCGGACCCGACCGGGTCAAGAAGGAGACCTTCCGGAAGAAAGATCTTCTTCCGCCGTCACTGCTTGCCGACCCGAAACCGTATTACATCTTCTCGATCCATCACCTGCAGTACTACATGGGTTATCTCATCGTGTCACCGCAGAACGAAGCGCATGAATCGATGTTCATGAAGTCCTGGCTCGTTAACCTGGGATCGATGCTCGAGAACTGGAGGATCCGCCATAAACTGAATATTTCTCTTCAGAGGATGGAAAACCTCTATAACCGCGACATGCTGACAAATCTTTATAACCGTCATGGTTATGATATGTTCTTCACGAAGATCTTCAAGGAATGCTGCGAGCAGGGTGTTCCGATCGGCGTTATGATGATCGACATGGATGACCTGAAACTCACCAACGATAACTACGGTCATGCTGAGGGCGACTACAGCCTGACCACGATCGCCGACGGCATGCGTCTTGCCGCTCTTCACGGCGAAGTATGTCTCCGAACCGGCGGTGATGAATTCGTTGTTCTTGCCAAGGATTATTCCGAAGAGAAAGCCACGATCTATGTGAACTCTCTTTGTGAGTATATCGAGAAGTGTGTCCAGCGCGATAAGAAAGTCTATCCTCTCTCCGTCAGTACCGGCGTCTGCATCAAGATCCCTCCGAAGGAAGCATCCGAAGACAAGGATGCGATCCGTTCCTTCTCCGAGGAATACCTGAGGATCGCTGACGCGAAGATGTACGAGGTCAAGAAACAGCACAAAGCCGGACGAAGCTGATCTCCCGCTTCTCTCATATTGAAAAGCACTAAAAGGCTGCCTCGGATTTTCCCCGGCAGCTTTTTTCAGACAAATACTTCGTGAATTATCCCACCATGACCCTGAATACGAAGTACAGAACAAACACTCCGTAAGCTGTGCAGATCTATTTTCTCTCTATGACTTTCCCGGTTACTTCAGTTTTTTCTCGAGTTCTTTGATGACGATCTCGAGCGCCTTGATTCGTGCATATTTCTTATCGACGGATTCGAGGACGTGCCACGGCGCAAACTTGGTCGAAGTCTTCTGGATCATCTCATTGATAGCATCTTCATAGACATCCCACTTCTCTCTGTTGCGCCAGTCTTCTTCCGTGATCTTCCACTGTTTTTCCGGCGTATTCTGACGATCGGTAAATCTTTCGAGCTGCGTGTCCTTATCAATCTGTACCCAGAACTTGATGATGACCGCACCCCAGTCGTCGAGTTCTTTTTCAAACTCATTGATCTCGTTATAGGCACGCTTCCAGTCGTTCTCGGAGCAGAATCCCTCGATACGTTCTACCATGACACGGCCGTACCATGTTCTGTCGAAGATCGCGACGTGTCCGTCTTTCGGAAGACGTGTCCAGAAACGCCACAGATAATGACGTGCTTTCTCGTGAGGCTCCGGACTTGCGATCGGATGCACTTCGTATCCTCTCGGATCGAGCGCCTCGGCGATACGCTTGATGTTGCCGCCTTTACCTGCTGCATCCCATCCTTCGTAAGCGATAATGAGCGGAACTCTCTTCCTGTACAGACGGTTATGAAGTTCAGAAAGACGTTCCTGGAGCTTATCAAGTTTCTCCTTATACTCCTCGTCGGTAAGTGTTTTTCCCTCGAGAGGAATATCCGCAAGTTTCGGCATCTTCACGAGCGGGAAAGTATTCTGAAGAAGCGGCACGGCCAGAGAGTGATTCTGAAGTGCGATATCGATACCTTCATTCATGCGCTCTAAGACCTGAAGCTCCGTCCACTTCTCGGACTTCGCGTCGACGATATACCAGGGAGCCGCAGATGTATTCGTATCCTCAAGATACTTCTCGAAGATCTTCTCACAGGTCTTATAATGCTTGTTCTGCCAGACATCGTCGGAACTGACACGCCACTTCGTATCGACGTGATCCTTGAGATTTTCGATACGCTTCTTCTGCTCGTCTTCCGTGATGTGCATAAAGAACTTAAGAACCAGATATCCGTTGTCGGTTAGCTGGCGCTCGAATCTGCGGATGCTCGCGATGCGCTTCTCGTATAGAGAATCGGACATGCTTCCGTCAAGACGGTCCATCACGATCTCATTCATCCATCCGGTGTTGTAGAAACGGAATTTGCCGGCCTCCGGAAGTGCCTCGAAATAGCGGGTCAGGAACGGCTTTCTCTTCTCGATGAAAGTGGGCGAATCGAAGGTCGCGACCTTGTAAAAACGAGGGTCGATATTGGTAATGACATTACCGATCAGCGTACCCTTGCCGGACGTTCCCCATCCCTCGATGAGCACGACGACCGGCAGCTTATTGTCCTTGATCTTATTCTGGTTTACAAAAAGGAGATCTTCCTGCTCTTTCAAGCGGGCTTTCAGTATTTCCTTCTCAGGCTTCTTATTGAGATATGCGTTCTTCAACATGGTGACTTCCTCCCCTTTAAGCGGTACGGATGCATATGCCGAGCGAATAGAAAATGTATCTTTATTTTATCACGGATTGCGGGGAGAAAGAACTCATTGCATCAACTGTTGCCACTTACGAGGCGATTTCGTCAACAGTCGATGCAACAGGCGCAGAAACCGGTCGTTTTGCCGCAACTGTTGTATCTTGCGAGGCATAATCGTCAACAATACATACAATGCCTGTCCATTCAGCCAGTCTTTAGAAAATCGGAGCGATGAGACGGAGAACCAGACGGAACAGACTCCAGCCGCGGCGGAAGTTGAGTTCTTCGCGAAGGACTTCATCCGACTGTTCAAAGGATTTCAGAAGGTCATTTTTCACATCGAGGACTGTAGACGTACCGCACATCCATACCGCACTCTCGAAGTGGAGATACAGGCTTCTGTAATCCCAGTTGACGGAACCGACGATCGCGACCTTATCGTCGGCTACGACGGTCTTACTGTGCATGAAGCCGGGCGTGTACTCATAGATACGGACACCCGCTTTTACGAGGTCTCTATAGTAGCACCGGGTCGCCTGATGGATCATCCACTTATCGTATTTACTCGGGGTGACGATGCGCACGTCGACACCGCTCTTGGCGGAAAGACAGAGCGCGGAGATCATGTCCTCGTCAAGGATCAGGTACGGCGTACTGATATAGAGATACTTCTCCGCGGAATTGATCATGTGCATGTATACACTCTCGCCGACTCTCTCATGGTCGATCGGGATGTCGTTATACGGCTGCACGAATCCGTCGTTTTTGATCGGGCAGGGTTCGTCCGTCCAGGGATAGAACTGACGGAAGTCCTCATATGTCACCTGGTTGATCTGCCAGATCTGAAGGAAGAAGCATGTCAGACTCCAGGCGGCCTCACCCTCTACCATAACGGCGGAGTCCTTCCAGTAGCCGAATCTCTCCTTCTCATTAACGTATTCATCCGACAGATTCAGACCGCCGCAGAACGCGATCTTTCCATCGATTGAGGTGATCTTTCTGTGGTCACGGTTATTCTGTATGGTCGTAAAGAAGGGACGGAACGGGTTAAAGATCTTACACTCGATCCCCAGTGATTTCAGATAGTCCGGATAATCCGACGGCAGGCTCAGGAAGCAGCCCATATCATCGTACATGATACGTACCAGAACACCCGATGCCGCCTTCTCCTTCAGTATCTCGAGAACGGAATCCCAGAACTTTCCTTCACCGATCGTGAAGTACTCGAGGAAGATATATTTCTCCGCACTGCGGAGCTTCTCCAGGAACACCGGCCAGAAGGCTTCACCCGGAGAAAGATACTGAGTATCCGTATTCTTATAGACAGGGAATCTCTGCGTGTTTTCGAGGTATTCCACACCTCTGACATAGACCGGGAATTGCTCCCGGAGTTCTTCCTTCACATCGGGATGCAATTCGAACTGATCCTGCGTCGCCGCGATGACTTCGGTGAGATTCTTCGCGTACCGGTTCGAGAGCATCTGGGAGTTGAGGAATACATAAAGGACACCGCCGAAGATCGGAAACATCAGGATCAGGAATACCCAGATCAGACGGTATCCTCCCTTATCATTCTTACTGATAACGTAGAGCGCTACGATTACGGAGATGACACGGAACACGATCGAGGCGATCTCCGACACAGTCGTTCCGGCCACGATCAGGAAAATAAAAGACGAGATCTCCACGAGCAGTATCAGAATGATGATTGCCCGGCGCATCAAAAGTGACTGAAACCATTGTTTGCGCATGCCTGCCTCCTCTAACTTTCCTACCATCAATTATCAACAAATGGGAATCAAAGTCAAATTCTAGGAAGTATTTTTACACTTCTGGTATATAATTGAAAATGAACGGCTGCGTGCGCAGTGCTTTTCGCACAGCTCATATCAGGATGCCGTCAGGAGAGTTTGTATGAGTTCATTTGAATCCCGTCCCCGGAAGTCTGTTCTGCCGTTTCTGATCCCGGCTACTTTGCTCTGTGCCGTAGCGATCACCTATCTCGTATATGCGACCGGAGGAACACCGAATATCTATTCGAACCTGCTCCTGATCCCGGTCGTTCTGACCGCGCTTTTTGCGCCGCTTCTTTACAGCATTTTTTTCGCAGCACTGTCAGGCCTGGCCATGGGGCCGCTGATCATCTGGCTGACCGATTCGAATGACAAGAGCGGAACGTGGATCATCCGTGTGCTGATCTATGTATCAGTCAGCATCGTTATTTCCGTGATCTCCACCCGCAGCCGCCAGCGCGAGAGACACTTCGAACATATCGCGACACACGATCCGCTGACGGATCTGCCGAACTTCAACTGTATCCCTTCCGTGAAGATCCCGAGCGACGGCGCCATGTCGATCCTGATGCTGTCCTTCAACGAAGACAGTGATATCCAGGGTCTTTTCGGAAACGACTTTTATTCCTCGATCGTTAAGAAAATCTCCGAGGAACTGAAGACACTTCTGTCTTCCTATCCGAACGCTACGCTGTGCAAGACGAATGACCTTAACTACGCCATTATCGTGCTGCACTATTCCAGCGAAGAAAGTCTCGAGAACATCCTGGCCGCGATATCGAATCTCAATGGTGTCACCATCTCGGTCGACGGGATCCCGGTATACGTTTCCTACCGTATCGGATTCACCGTGATCCGTCCGGGAGATAGCATTACAGAAGGCGTAAGAAAAGCGAATATCGCTCTCCGTTACTCGTTCCTCGAAGACCAGCAGATCAGCCGTTATACGGATGCGATGCGTGATTACTATAAGGGTACGGTCAGCATCGCCAGTGAGTTCTCGTCCGCCATTTCCAAGGGAATGGTGCAGGCTTCCTACCAGACGATCCACAAGGCCGGATCCCATGAGCCCGTCGGTGTCGAGATCCTCGCGAAGTGGATCCGCGATGACGGTTCGAAAATGACTGCCGAGGAATTCGTTCCGATCCTCGAAAAGACCTCCTGCCTGCAGCAGCTGACGATCTTTATGACCGAAGAGGCGATCCGGTATGCACAGCTTCCGGGCAACGAGAGTCAGAAGTTCAGCATCAACTTCTCCGCGGCGGAATTAAACGAAAGATCTGTCATGGAGTTTGTCCGTTCCGTCGAGTCCTCCGGAATTGATACCGACCGCATCATGGTTGAGATCACAGGTGCTTTTGCCGAGGACAACTACCTCGTCAAGGACAATCTGACGTTCCTGAAAAAGCACGGCATTCACATCGCCATCGATTATCTGAGCGCCGTATCATCAAGTTTCGTACTTCTTTCCGACATTCCGGTCGACGTCATCAAGATCAACAGAAGCATCACCTCGCATATCGATCAGGAGCGCGGCGCTGCACTCATCAGAAGCATCGTCGGATACGCTTCCGCCAACGGCATAAAGACGGTTGCGGAGGGCATCGAAAACGAGTCGCAAGTCAGATTTTGTGAGCAGGCCGGCGTAACTTTACTTCAGGGATACTATTTCAGCGTTCCGCAGCTTCTGAACTCGGACGGACTTCTGTCCCCGGACACAGATGCAGCCGGTTCAAGCGAAAAAGAGAAGAAAAAAGAAACGGAGAAAGCAAGTGCTTTCCCCGCAATATCCATCGTAAAACACGAAGACGACGATTCGGAAGAGGAAGAGTAAGTATTACTGCTTCTTCTTTCCTACTTTCTTTCCGACACGGATCAGCTGCGCATAGCGGTTAGCCGCATGGTAGGCCTTACGCGCATTGGAAACAATAGCATTCTTCATGCCCGATTCACTCTTCTTTACTTCTTCTTCCTCTTTCTTCAGGAAGTGTCTGTCTTCATCCGGCGGAACCATCTTCGTCTGCTTATACTTCGGAGACATATGGAGTTTGCCGACATTTGCACGGCGGATCGCCTTCTCGCGGACATGACGGGCGATCGCATTCATGTAGGCTTCCTCGACTCTTCCCGCAAACGTCTCCGCGGAGAAAGCCGCAACTGTTCTCTCGGCGCTCTCGGAATAACGCTCGGCGGTCACCGGATCTCTGAAGATATCCGACACGATATCCGGGATCTCGTTCTCGTCGCGGAAAAGACGGGCATTCTCACCATCCTTGAAAAGTTCATTGACGGCATCGTCTTTGCGGGCGATGACCGGAAGTCCGGCAGCCATTGCCTCATAGTATGTCAGACCCTGTGTCTCGGATGTAGAACAGGAGATAAACGCATTTCCGAGCTGATAGTATTTACCGATCTCGGCATACGGAGCTGCACCGGCGAAGATCACCTTATCACTGACACCGAGTTTCTCTGCCTGTGCTTTCAGATCGTTAAGTGCCGGACCATCACCGACGATAAGAACTCTTACATTGCTCTGTTTCTCACAGATCGCCGGCACCTGATCGATGATCTTATCGATACTCTTCTCAAAGGCTACGCGGCCGAGAGAAAGAAGGATCTTCTCATCCGGCTTTATCCCGTACTTTTGACGAAGCGCGGCAATATCCTCTTCCTTGAAGTTCGCGCGGTTAAACGGAGAGACATCGATACCTGTCGGAATGACATAGATCGGCTTGGTCACACCGTAACTTCTCAGCGCATTCTTTACCTTCTCCGTAGGAACGATCAGTCCGGTCGGAACGTTACAGAACTTCTTGCTGAACCATCTTGCCGAGTTCGGGGTAATGATCTTGGTTACCTTACCGCCGAGAATATAGTGGGTATAATCTTCCAGCATCGTGTGATACGTATGCACGATCGGAAGATGAAGTGTCATGGAAGATGAAAGACCGACAAGGCCCATCGAGAACTCCGTCTGGGTATGGATGATATCGATCTTCAGACGCTTGAGGATCTGTACCAGACGGAACGAAAACGGCATCGTTGTTCTATAGGGACGCACGAGGAGCATCGGGATACTGGGGATACGGAAGACCGGCGGATTCTTGCCGACTCTGCGTACGACAGGAGAATTATTCTCCGAAGTCACAAAAACATACACGCGGTGTCCTCTCTTACGCAGTGCAATTGCCAGCGTATAGATCGAAGATGCCACGCCATTAATATCCGGGAAATATGTATCCGTTATAATCGCAATGTTCATACTCTCTCCTCGTTCCAAAGATGATTATACCATAACCATCTTGTTGAGAATGACAAATCCATCACTATTTTGATATACTCGGATTACCTGCGAAGCTATACTAAAAGCAGCTGTATATCCCCTGTGTTATACATGAATACTAATCGTCCGGGACCTCGGGATTTCCGCCGGACTTCACTACATTAAGGAGGACAGTATCAATGGCTTTACCTAAGGATTTTATCTGGGGCGTCGCCACCGCTTCCTATCAGGTTGAAGGAGCCTGGAACGAAGATGGCAAGGGCCCGTCGATCTGGGATACATATACTCACTGGAGAAATACTCCGGTACATAATCACGAGACAGGAGATGTCGCCTGTGACCACTATCACCGCATGAAGGAGGATGTCGCTCTTCTTAAAGAGATCGGTGTCAATGCATACCGTTTTTCGATTGCGTGGACACGCATCATTCCGGACGGATTCGGTGAGGTAAATCAGAAGGGTCTTCAGTTCTATTCCGATCTCGTAGATGAACTTCTGAAGAACGGCATCGAGCCGATGATCACACTTTATCACTGGGATCTTCCGCAGGCGGTCTTCGAGCGCGGCGGATGGATGAACCCGGAAATCATCGGATGGTTCGAGAAATATACACGCGTGGTTGTCGAGGCGCTCTCCGACCGTGTTTCCTACTGGTTCACGATCAACGAACCGCAGATCTTCATCGGACTCGGCTGCTACACGGGTGCTCATGCTCCGTTCCTGAAGTATTCCGACAGGGATATCTT
The DNA here is from genome assembly GCA_024695545.1 of Clostridiales bacterium. Next base: position 8,729 of record JAILHZ010000051.1, on the reverse strand, counting down.
TAAGATGTCCAGGAACGTACTTCTCGCCCACGGCACATCTGTCCGCACGATCCGTAAATACAGCAAGAAGCCGTGCAAGGTCGCTTACGCTCCGACCGGCCCGTCATTTATTCCGGATAACGATTCCGCCGAGGCGATCGAGGAAGCCAGAAAGAAGACCTTTGCTTTTGACAGCTTCGGTTATATCCTTTCCAATTCCTGGTGGTCCGATCCGATCTTTCTCAGAAAGTGGCCGGATGGCGCGAAGGAATTCTTCGGCGAAGATTTCTCCGACTTTACGGAAGAAGAATGGGACATCGTCCAGTCACCTCTCGATTTCTACGGCATGAACATCTACGCCGCAATGCGTGATCTCAGCAAGCTCTCTGCTGCAGAAGGAAATGAAGCACTTTCCGGTGAGCCTTTGACCGCACTGAAGTGGCCGATCACTCCGGAGGTCCTGTACTGGTCCGCCAGATTCATGCATGAGAGATACGGAGTTCCGATCATGATCACCGAGAACGGCTGTGCATGCACAGATAACGTTCACCTCGACGGCAAGGTTCACGATCCGCAGCGTATCGACTTCTTAAAGAGATATATCCGCGAGTACGCCCGTGCTTCCGAGGACGGTATCCCGCTGGTCGGCTACATCCACTGGTCCTTCATGGATAACTTCGAGTGGGCTGACGGCTATGATCCGAGATTCGGTCTTGTCTACATTAACTACCAGACTCAGGAGAGAACCCTTAAGGATTCCGCATACTGGTACAAGGAAGTCATCGAGACCAACGGCGAGAGTCTCTGGAAGTAATCACTTATAAGCAAGAAAACAAAACACCATCCGGTTCGGGTCCGATGGGGGTGCACCCCGGGAGCGGCAAGGATGGTGTTTTCTTTTTGCTATTTTTTGAAGGGATTCGGTCCTGCCGGATCGTATTCCGGAAGATCTGCGAGGCCGAACTCGACGGCCACACTGGACGGAGTATCCTCACGGATCACCTGATCCTCATTGCCGACTTTACGGTCGACCGGTGTCTTCGGAAGTGATTTTCCGCGGCGGATAGAGCGGTTTCTCGCTTCTTCTCTCATGATGTAAAGCTGGGAGTGTTCTGTCGGAAGCGGGACCGGTGCGCTCGGGATCGCATGCTCCCTGCTCTTCTTAACCTCTTCTTCCGCATCCGCCTGATAGCCGCGCGTAGGGATTGGAGCAGATACTGTTCTTCTCTCCTGTCTCTGCACCTTTTCAAGATGCAGGAGGCTCTTATCCGCAGACATCTCGTTCAGCGTCATCTCCGAGACGATTGAAGAAGCAACAGTATCGATCATGAATGTTCTGTAATTGACCGGACGGTCCTCCGGACCGAAGTCCTCGATCGTAAACGCCTTGATCTTTTTCTTGCTCATCGTCTTCAGTGTCGGTGCGGTTTCCCGGACCGGAGCACTCTTTTCGAGCGACTCCCACGTCACATCCGAACTCTTTCCAGTGATCGCGTTCATATACCAGGTCAGGCACTGTCCTTTCTTACCGATCTTCATGACCCACATCGGGATGAAGATCAGCTGGCCGAGCGGAGGTGCATACTTCGTGTTATCGATGTAGGAGGTGATGGTGAAGTGTGCAAGATTCTCCGTTACGAGGCACTCCTTCACAAAGCTGCGGATGCGCTGCATGAAGCCGTCTTCGATTTCCTTCGCGGAGAGATCGGGCGCAGGGATCACGGCATCTTTCAGATTCAGGACCGAAGCGTTCGCCGTTCCGGATCCGGATCTCAGGAATGGAGAGATCTCATCGATCTTTGTCTGGGAAAAGGCTTCGCAGGCACAGGCCGGCACACTCTGCCAAGCCATCTCGCTGCTGAAGGTCTTCGCATAAGGGGTCGCCACGGACGAAGTCCTTTCAAACGAGATATCATTCAGGAGCGTTACCGCGATAATCTTTTCCAGTCTGTTTTTGGGTACTTTAACCTGTGGTACAACGCTCAGGATACCGTTGCCGAAAGTATGGTAATCATAGAAAAAGAACGGAACATAGGCCGGCGTGATCGCCTCAAGATACTCATGTCCCGAGTAGGAGTGCTTGCCCTGTTTTACGCTCCTTAAGTACTCTTCCTCAGCTTCTTTTCTATTGCAGGAGAAAGGAGCCATAACTACTTCCGAAGGAAAGACCGTTTCTTCATTGACCGACAGAAGATCGTCACTGCCGCATGAGAGGCATCTGGCCGCCTTGACGCCCGAGGATTCCAGCATGAACATACTTTTCCCGCACATGCCGCAGGTAGAACGGCGCATCTTGACGCTGCCCAATTTTCCGACATAGAAACCGCCTTTCGGATCTGCGATCTCATCTTTTGATTCCAGAGCAGACCTGCAGAAACAGCATGTCGATGAAGACCCTTCCTCAAGGATCACGGAGGCTCCGCATGTCGGACACAAATAGGCTTTTTCCATGATTTCTTTTCCTCGTATAAATATAAATACGCACCGGGAAACTTCTTCACTTCAGAAGGCCCTCCGGTGCGTACAGTGTTCAATAATCAGTTCGGCTTAAACGGGCTCGGGCCATCCGGATCAAAATCCGGCAGTCCGCGGATTGCTTTCTCCGCTGTCTTTTCAGCCTGCGCCAGTTCTTCCTGGATCTCATCTGTATTGTGAGCCAGAGCCGGGATACTTCTGTCCTTTGCCAGGTGATGGATACTCTCCTCACCGAGAGGCTCCGGAAGCATATCCAGGGAAGCAACTACTGAAGGCTTATTCTCGAACTGGGAGGACTCGAATGTCTTATTGACCGTCAAGTCACCCTCCGTTTCTTCATCTTCGCGGATGTCAGCCGGGCGGAGTGCGGGACGGCGGATCGGAGCACGGTTTGCTCTCTCCGGGTTCTCAAAGGAACTCTGGATCTGACGTCTTCTTTTCTCTTCTTCCATCTGACGGCGCTGCGCATAAGTACGCGGACGAGCCTCGATTTCTCTTGCCGGACGCTCAGCACCGACTTCTCTTGCCGGACGCTCACCGCCGCCGATCTCTCTTGCTCTCGGCGCTGTGTCACGGGCACTCTGAGCCTCAGCCTCTCTTAATGCACCGGGGAGGATCTCCTTGGTCTCACCTGTACTCGGGCCCCAGAGAGAAGGTCTCTCTCTCGGCTTCTCAACATCGATGATCAGATCCTTTGGTTTTGTAAGCGATCCCCGCGGACGCTCGTCATCCATGCGTGCTGCTGAACTGCCCCATGCCGGAAACGGTCCGTCTGTATCCGGAACACGCTCCCAGATCGGAACGTTCTCATTTTTCTTCTTCGGAGCTTCTTCCTCAGCTCTTGCCGATGCGCGGAAAGAACCCGGACGGCCGGAAGGTCTGGAAGGTGCTACGGACGGAGCCGGCTTAAAGATTGCCGGACGCTCCTCTTCAGGCTCTTCTTCCTGTGCAGCCGGTCTCATACCCGGTCTTGCGGCAGGTCTCATCGCCTGTCTCATGATAGCCGGTGCTTCTTCCTCAGCCGGTCTTCTTGCCGGATGACGGAATACGGAAGCTGCCTGTGCTGCTGCCTCTTCATCCGACTTCTCGGAAAGAGTTCTCGGGCCTGTGCTGGTTCTTGCGGCAGATGCGGCACGTGCCTCAGCGTCATCTCTGTAACTTCCTGCAAGTGTTCTCGGACCGCCACGGTTGATAGTAGCATCAGACTTCATGCCGCCCTCTTCCTGCTGCATTCTTCTTCTGTCAGCAAGAGTTCTCGGACCACCGCTTGTACGCGGAGCGGAACTTGCACGTCTGTGTGCTTCTTCCTCTGCAGCACGGAGCTCATCCTTGGACAGGAAGTTTCTGCCTCTGTTTCTCGGGTTTCCTGCAAACGGACTCGAAGAATCCTGCTGAGGCTTCGCCCAGGAAGGAGTCTCCTTTGCCTCGGGCATCTCGCCCCATCTCGGCTTCGAGGAATCCAGAGACGGCATCTGATGGATCTCTTCATCCAGAGGCTGATCGGTCATATACTCCAGGCTCGGTCCCTGTTCGGTCGCTCTGGCCAGCGGGGCCGGCGGACGGTGCGCCAGCGGGCGGTTCGTCTCATCGTCCTCCGGAGCAAGATCGACACGGTCGACCGGTTCGAGGTTCATCGTCGAACGGGCATGTGCCAGCGGAGCTGCCGGACGGTATTTCAGCGGGAGATCATTCTCTTCACTTCCGCGATAGTATTCAGTCGCATTAAGCGGCGACTTCGGAAGGATCTCTCTGGGTTCTTCTTCATCCACTTCATAATGAGTTCCGGAGCGGTTCAGCACACCGGCGTCGTACTCACTGTTCATGATTGCCATGCCCAGCTTCTCTTCCGGTGCTTTTTCCATCTGTCTCGGAATCGAGGCCGCCTCGGTGACTCTCTCTTCGCTGTCCATGATCGGCTTCTTCTTGTTGAAGGAGAAGGTGATGTTCGCTACCATCTCTTCAGCCGGTTTATCTTCAGGCTCGACAAAAGCCTCTTCTACAACGGGCTCCTCAGCAACCGGCTCCATGGCAACAGGTTCTTCCTCAAAAAGCGGAAGCGGTTCTCTCTTGATCTCCGGCTTCGGCTGCGGCTTGGGCTTTCTTTCCTTATTGATCTTCGGCATCGGGATCTCATAGGATTCCGGGATCTCGATATCATCGTGGGAAGGAGCCGCGATCTGCTCACGGAACGCTCTTTCCTCCGCCTGTTCATCCTTCTCAGGAGCTACAGGAGTCTTATACTTATCCGGAACTTTCATGTACATCGAAGATGCATCTGTCGCAAGCGGGATCTTGTCGAGATCTTCCAGTTCCATATTGGAAGCATCCAGCGCGGGATTTGCCGCGAACGGAGAGATCTCCTGGCCTCTGGCCATATGGGATGCCATGGAAGATGCCGTAGAGCGCTTCGCGTCAGCCTCTGCCTGCAGTTCTTCATCGGTCTTCTCCCAGAGCGGCTTATTCGCAGAAGAAGCAGCGGAAACACCCGGTTTCTTCGTTCTTGCCGCACGTGTCGGTGCCTGTGTCTGTGACGGCGGAGGTGTGACTGCCTTTGCCCAGGACGGAACACTGGAAGCCGCCGCCATATCACCCTTCGGGGCCTCCTTGGCTGCAACCGCCAGACGGGCGATCATCTCACGCTCACGCTGCATCTCTTCTTCCTTGGTGAGCTTCTCATCCGGATTTCTGCGCTTGAAGCCGACCTCGAGATTGAGGTCGGAGAACTTCTTCTTCTCCTTCGGCTCCTCTTCTTTCGGCTCATCCGAAGATGTTTCGAAAACAGAATCGAGGCTCTTTCTCTCATTGGAAGAAACCGGATCGAGACGGCCCTTCGGCGTAACTCTGGACTCCTTCGGCTTCTCGAAGAACGAGTAGTCGAGGATCTCGATGCTCGGATCGTTGATATTAAACTCGAAGTGGGTATCGTTCAGCGCGGTGCAGCGGGACTTGTCCCAGTACTGCTGATAGGTGATGCCTGCGTTCTTCGAAGTACCCTTGCTCATCGGGATGTTCGCTTCTACCTCGCCGTTCTGGCCGTTCATGGCATAGAAGAATTCTCTTCCCATGTATTCGCCCTTCATGTACCAGATCGGGAAAAGCACCAGTTCGCCGATACCCAGCGGATAATCGGTCTTATCCTGGAAATAGGAGATGTCGTAGGAATCCGAGTGGGCGTCCATGATCATCTGACGGGTCCACTTCTTGATCCTGTCCATGAATTCCTGCATGCATGCGATCGGATCCTTCGTGATCGCAAGGACCGGCGTATCCATCAGGACCTTATCGTTCAGCAGTACCATCTTGCTCTGATCGTACGGCTGCAGATTGTTCATCGTATTGCTCGCCAGAATACCGGACGCATCAAAAGGGATGCCCTGCCAGGAGAGGACACCGCCGGTAACGTGCTCGGACGGCTGGGTCGACGGATCGACCTTCGCATTCTTCTTATTCGGTCTGAAACGGGAGAACGAAGAGCGGATCTCGGAAAGCGACTCCGCGATACCCTCGGTACCGTTGATACCGAAGAGCGTCTTGCTCTCGTTGGCCTTGTTGCGGATCATGGCTGTCAGCTTCGCATGGGCGACAACTTCGTAAGTGAAGAGCCAGATCGGGACATATACCTTGTGAAGGAGTTCCTTATTCTCATCAGTGGCCAGTGTACGGCCAACCGCGGAATTGTTGCGGATATAGTCCAGGAACTTCTCCTGGGCTTCCTGCTTTGTATGTGCGAACGGGATCACACGGCGCGGCATCGCTCCGACGATTCCGCCATTATCCTTGATTGAAGTGGAAGAGCAGATCGGGCACCCGAGATTCTCAGATCCGGGCTTAGCTACGAAATCAACTCCGCAGTCCTCACAGTGAAGACTGTGGTATACCTTATCATTCCAGGCGTCACCAACATAGTATCCGCCTTCAAGTTCTTTTACTTCATTCTTCTCGTCGAGAACGGTGTGACAAAAACAACATGTGTATTTCTTGGATTCATCATATATAAGATCTGCCAGACAATTGGGGCAGTGAAACGCAATTTCCATATATAACCCTCCTACTTCACTCTATAATATAAAATTTGTTTGTTAGATTGTCAATTATTCTTCATTATGCTAAACTTTTAATATTCAAATTTAACTGGGTAAGTAGGCTCTTTTCGTCCGATCCTTCAGATCGGCGGGAAGTACTGAAACCACGGGACAGAGAGTAGGACCATCTATGAGGAACGTCGCATTTTCAGCCGAATATGCGCAGAGATACGATCAGCAGAGTAAGCTTCTCTTCCGCGACGAGAACCGCCGCGCGAAGGAAGAAGGGTGCTTTGCCAACGGATATTTCCTCCTTTGCGAGTCCTACGAGGGCGAGATCGACGGTGAGCCGAGACTGGCCGCCCGCTATTCCCTTTTCACCCCGAATCACGATCTGGTCCTCAGCTACGACTGTATCGACAATGACCATCCCTTAAGCGAGATGATCGCCCATAACGACGGCAATGTCTATTACATCTTCCGCCGTGACCGTTTCGGTTTTTCGATTTTTAATCTCAACACCCTGCGTGAGCACCGCTACTACTCCGACGAAGCCTTTGCCTCCGGTTCGGACTTCATCTGGTGCGGCGCGGAGTACTATCCGGAAAGAGATACGCTGTTTGTTGTCGGTCATATGCCGCAGGCGCCGTTCGAAGTCTATGAGTTCGACTTCTCTGATCCGATGACCTGCGTTGCTTTCGTTCCTGAAGACGCACTGATCCTGACTCTTCCGACGACCGACTTTGCCGACGAGATGGAGGAATTCAGGGACGAGTATATCAACTGGGGCGAGGAGAACATCTACGGTTCTGCGCTTCTGGCATCTTTCGAAGACATCGCCGAGTGGTTCGCATTTGTCGACACACTGGGGTCCCGCAAGACCGCGCCTTCGTACTACATGCCCTCCACCCCGTTCATCGCATTCCGCATGTCCGACGGTATTCCGGTCGGCATGATCGAGGTCAAGCACGAGTTAAACGACTATATGTCCAAGCACGGCGGTCATATCTCTTACTCCGTTCGTCCTTCCGAGCGCCGCCGCGGTTACGGCAAGAGAATGCTCGCCATGGTTCTTCCCTACGCCAAGCTTCTCGGCCACACGAAGGTCCTCGTCGTCTGCCATACCGACAACGAGCCGTCCCGCCGTACGATCCTGGCGGATGGCGGCATCTACGAACAGACCTATTTCAGTGAGCTGGACAACATCTATAACGAGAATTACTGGATCCGCACCACGCCTCCGGGCACCGCGGAGCCCTCAGCCGCAAACATCGTATCCTGAGCCGTCCCCGAAGTGAGGCGGCTTTTCTTTTATATGGAATCCTAAGGAAAAAGCACTTATACGAACAGTTTGCCGCAGATGACTACGAACAGCGGAAGTGTCGCCATACAAAGAAGCATGCTCTGCACCGTCGCACGCGCCGCAAACTCCGGCGCGCAGTCGTATTTCTCGGAGAGGATAACGTTCATGGATCCGCACGGAAGCGCACACATCAGGACCGTTACCGCAGCAGTCTCCGGCGTCATGGATGTATTTACGAAAGCCAGGTACATACCGCCGAGTACAAGCCCCGGGAACAGCACCAGTCTTACGAACGAGATCAGGTAAGATTTCGGATCGGAAACGATCTTTACAAACGGCATTGCCGCGAGATTCGATCCGATGATGATCATGCTGAGTGGAACGGTCATCGCCGCAATCAGGTCGACCGGACCGGATACGTAGGAATTAAAGCGCACCGGCGAGACAAAGATCAGGATCGCCGCCACCGACGCGATATTTACGGGATTCAGAAGAAGGCTCTTAAGGCTTCCAGTCTTCCCCGAAAGAAGATGGATACCGTAAGTGTACATGAACAGGTTGTACGCGAGGTTAAAGACGACCGCCATGAGAAGTCCCGCATTGCCGTAGAGTGCGGACATCAGCGGGAACCCGACAAATCCGGTGTTCGCGAAGACTGTCATGGTTACGAACACCCTCTTTTCTTTCTCTTCAAACGGAAGTTTTCTACTGAGAAGACGCATCGCGACAAGCGACACAAAGTAGTAGATCAGGGCCGCCACCAGCGTGATCAGCATGCCTTCAGAGACTTCGGGCGTCTTTTCGTAGTTCGAAGATGCAAGGATCGAGAACGGAAGGATCGCCAGCAGAAGGATGTCGGACAGTCCTTTTTGCATACGTTCATCGATGACCTTGGCTTTTCTTAGGATAAAGCCCAGAGTCACCGCCACAACGATCTTTATGAATACCAG
>JAILHZ010000114.1 GCA_024695545.1 Clostridiales bacterium | reverse complement strand
AAGAGGCCTTGTTGAGCTGAGAGACGGTAACAACAGCGAATTCTTCAACGGAAACGTAACTAATACCACAGTAAACGGATATACCGATCCGGACGATGGAAGCCTTCACGATACCGTAACCGTAGAAGTTAGCACAGATTTCCTCAAGGACCTCAATAAGAGCAATCTTTCCGATCAGGGCGGTATCATAAATCTCGGAAATACCGAATTCTACTATGAATCCTGGTCATACAAAGTAGATATCGACGGAAGCGGAAAAGCTACATATTCTTACACTTTCGTTCTCAGTAACGATCATGAGCTTAATCCCAGACACGTAACCAATGACCGAGTCGGAAAGCCTGCCAAGATAGGTGATGACATCGGATACGAAGGAATCCCCTACTACATGGCACAACTCAATGAGTGGGTAAGAACCTTCGCACAGAAGTTCAATGATATCCTGAAAGAGGGTAACGATAATACCGGAACGATAATGTTTACCGGTGACAAGCCGACTGATGATCAGCAGTATTTCTTCGGAAATCAGAAAGATGAAAACGGTAATCAGACAAACTGGCGAGTTGATACTCTTCTCAGAGCTTACAATTCGAAGAATGATGTCGAAAAACAATCAACATACGACAAGAATCTGGTAGTGGATGTTGCTGACGATTCGTACTATAAACTCACTGCTGAGAACTTCAACATCCTGACCGCAATGGTCAACGATCCGTCTCTTATGACCAACAAGTTCAAGACCGGAGACGGAGTCGAGCAGAACGATCTTCTCGAGGCACTCCAGGATATGACCAATGCAAAGGATCCCCTCTCTTTCAGAGGCGGCACCGCATCGGGATACCTTGAAGGAGTTCTCTCCGATGTGGCACTTAACGCATCGGCAGCAAATACCGGAGTAGAAAGTTACGAAGCGGTACAGAAGGCTATAGGAAATACCAGACTTACCGTATCCGGCGTTGATGAAGATGAAGAAGCAGTCAATCTGGTCAAGTTCCAGAATGCATACAACCTCTCATCAAAGATGATTTCAGTTTTCCAGGAGATCTACAGAAGACTGATCCTCGAGACGGGAGTATAATAGTAGTGATATCGGGAAGGAACCCGATATAAGACCGACAAGGATGTCTGACCAAAAGCGGAGGATCCGCAGGAGGCAGATATGCGTATTACCAATAAGATAATGCAGAGGAACAACCTCTCAAATATCAATACCAATAAGGTTCTCGAAGACAAACTTACAAGTCAGCTTTCTTCTGAAAAGAAGATCATACGTCCTTCCGACGACCCTGTTATCGCTATCAGGGCTCTTCGCCTGCGTTCAAACGTAACGGAAGTAACCCAATACTATTCCAAGAACATCCCCGACGCCACCAGCTGGCTAAAAGTAACCGAGGATGCTCTTTCTTCGCTTTCTTCCATAATCACATCCTGTCAGAATGACTGCACAAAGGGCGCTAACGGCGACCTTACCAGCTCTGACAGAAATACCATCCTTGAAGAACTCAAGGCTTTTTCAAGCGAGATCTATAAGACCGGTGATGCGGACTATGCCGGAAGATATGTATTTACCGGATACAGGACCGACACCTCTCTTTCTTTTCAGAAACAGACCTACATGAGATACCAGCTCACCGAACAGGTTAACAGAACCGCGATCGATTCCGTAACTCATGTAAATCAGGGAAATATCGCCACTTGGACTGCAGCGAATTTTAATGATACTGTACATGGTGGTGATGGAACAGCCGCTAATCCCGGCATCTTAGAACAACAGATTACCGAATCAACATGTTATAGATTCAGACTTTCTTATGACGATCTTGATGAAATGTCTGATTATAGAAATGATATGCTTGATTATAAAGATGCGGGTGGAAACACGCAGCCTGTGGTTAAGCCTATGATCCAGTATTATGATGCATCCGGAAATCTTCAGGCTATCACTAACATGACAGAGATTAAATCCTCTGCTGTGCCGGATCCCTATTCGGAAGTTGCGGCAGATCCGGACAAAATAGTCTACGTTCCCGATACCGGTGAGATCCTCATCGGAAAAAACGTCTATGATACCCTCATGGCTACCAAGGACGATGCAACCACCGGAGAAAAGGACGAGTCCCAGATCCTCATCACCTATCAGAAGACCGAGTTCAAGGCGGAAGATCTTCGCCCCCAGCATTTCTTCAGAAGTGCATCCATGGAAGCCGAGAAATCCGGAAACACATTAACTGTGGATGATAAGTCGTTAATAAGGTATAATGAAAGTTACCTTGATACTACTCTCGAAAGACAGTCCATCGAGTACGACGTAGGATTCAATACAACGATCAGAGTCAACTCTACTGCAGATGAATGCTTCAAGCTCGGAATCGGAAGAGAGATCGACGATCTCGTAAATGCAATGCAGGCGGTCGTTGACCTGGAGACCACCATTTCCGATATCGAAAAGAAGATCGCCACCACCACAAACGATGCGGATCTTGCCACTCTTAAGAACCAGCTCGATGCGGCAAACAAGGCGTTCACCTTCCAGAAAGACATCGCTCAGAAGCGTTTCGAACAGGGAATTACCGCAATGCAGGGGTACCTTAACGATACCAGCCTTGCGATCACCAATAACGGTACCAGATCCTCAAAGCTCGCACTTATCGAATCCAGACTTCAGAACCAGAAGACTACATTCGAAACCCTGCAGAGCCAGAACGAGGACATAGACATCACAGAGGTGGCC
>JAILHZ010000113.1 GCA_024695545.1 Clostridiales bacterium | reverse complement strand
AGGCTTCCTTAGGCTTGATCGGGCGGTATTTCATCGCATTCTCGATAAACGGATTTACGGCAACCTCAGAGATATCCACCATAGAGTCTTCATCTGAAGCTGGTTTCTGCTGAGTTTCAGCCACAGTCTTTTCTTCCGCGGCTTCTTCCTTCTTCTTTTCGATCGGCGGCATCTTACTTACAAACGAAGGCAGTTTCAGGCCACCTGCCGGCATGTTTTCGATCTGTTCTTCAATAGAAAGACTATCATCATGCTCCGACTCAAAGGCAAGACGTACCTCATCCGCAGCCGCAGTTTCCGCATCTTTTCTGGCCTGTGCCTTATCCTTAGCCGCCTGGATCGCTTTCTTCTTTTCTTCATCAGCGATCTTCTGCTCTTCTTCCGCCTTCTTCGCCGCAAGCTCCTCACGCTCCTGACGCAGACGTCTGAGTTCTTCCGCACGCTGACGCTCTTTCTCCTGTGCCTTACGGACTTCCGCATCGGCAACCGCCATACCGAGTCTCTGGAGCTCCTGCTGCTCAGGTGACAGATTCACCTTGTGTGCAAGTTCCAGAACGCTCTTCTTTTCTTTCTCAGGATCAGGTGTAGCCGCAACCTCGACCGGTTTGTCCGAAGGTGGTGTAAAATCCGAAGCCGCGTCTAAGATCTCCTGCATATCCGGCAGTTTAATCGAAGATTCAAACTTATATTTTTTCTCTCTTATCTCGTCGCTCATGACCTTTCCCCCAAAATCAGATCAGACTGATTATCCATGCGACTGCCATACATACAAAGGCACCGCTCATCAGCAGGAATGCCCAAAGCGGAACCATTTTTCTGCTTTGAACCATAACCTCCTTATCGGCGTCCTTCCCCTCGTCCGCCGCTTTAACTTCAATATCTACTTTATTCCCGTTTTCCTTATCCCCTGAAGTGGCCGGTTTGATTTCTTCTTTTTCCGGTTTTGCCGGACCTTCCGGCTCATCCTCTGAAGGTGCAGCACCGGTGCTCTGCTCAGGCTTCTGTCCATTCAGTCCCGAAAGGATCTGCTGGGCATGCTTGACCTTAGGTACCCACTCCATCTGCACGGCACGGATCGTATCATCGAAATTTCTTTCGTACTTCTCCTTGCTGTCTACCATATTACCAAAATCCGGAGCCTGTGTCTGCGGCAAATAAAGAATACCTACCGAAGCATCATCCGTATTCTGACCTGCGCCGATCACGAATTCTTTGATCGTAGCAGCAAGTTCTTCCTCCGCCTGTTCTTTGCCTTTAGAAGCCAGTTCCGCAAGACGCGCAACAACCGGGCGTACAAGCTGTGTCGATGAATCATAGACCATCTCTTCCACACCGTCTGTCATCAGAACAAAAGCATGCGTCTCATCCGTCGTAGTACGGATAAATCTTAGATATTCCTGCGCATTCGGGAACGTAATGAAATACGTGGAAGATGCATTCTCACCGTTCGCAGGAAGCGTCAGCGGAGATACGCCATGTGAAGATACTCGGCAGATCAGGCCGTCACCGATATGTCCGGCCAGCACCAGATCTCCCTTGACCGCTACAAAAAGAAGCGTACAGGAAAGTCTCTCCAGTCCGTCCAGTTCATGCTCGACCAGAAGATCGGCCATCGAGGAATGAACAGCGGTTACCAGAAGGCTTCTCGAGACGCTCTCACGGTTCTCAAAATAGAACGCATCAAAGTGGTCACAGAGAAGGTTCGCAATACAGTCTACTGCACATTTTGCGCCGAAACGTGCATGTGTATACTTGGAACCGCCGGCACCGTCGGCAACACAAACCACGGAAACACCATTTCTGGAAAGCGTACAGGACGCATCCTCACATGGCGTGCCACGGTTGATATGTTTATTGCCGATTAGTGAAACATTAACGAGTACGGGTAATTCTGACATGGATCACTGATTCTCCTCGATTGCCTTGAAGAAATCATCCATCGCCATGGGGTTCCCTTCCGGTTCTGTGTTGAGATTATAAAGCGCATCGTTGTTCATGCTGTTCGATACAACAGAGGAACTACTCGATCCGAGGAAGGCGAAGAGTTTACCAAACTGGGCCGTGCTGATCGAGATCGGTTTTTCTCTCTTTCCGGAAAGACGCTGCAGCATCGGGAAGTCCGCACTCGAACCGACACCGATATTAAATACCACAAGCTTGTCATTATCTTCGAGCTCACGTACGGCCTCGATCGCCTTCTCCATATTCTCGACAGCGTTAGTTCCCTGCGGCGCACCGTCGGTAATAACGACCAGCCAGGGCTGATAGTACTTGATACCCATTTCCTTGTAGCCCTCTTTACGGGCATTCAAAAGCTCGAGTGCAGTAAGGATACCTTCACCGATCGGTGTAAGGCTTGTTGTCGCCTGAAGACGCGGGATCGACGAATTCTGTCCTGTCTTACCGAAAGGAAGGAAAATATCTACGGAACCGCCGAAGGTGATGATCGCGATATCTGCGGAAGATCTGGTCTCTTCATTCTCACGGATCGATGCGAAAAAGCTCTGAAGACCATCATTGAGCTGATCGATCGGGTAACCGGTCATAGAACCGCTTATATCCAGACAGAAGCAGATCGGCAGACGGCGTCTCGTGCTGCTGCCGAAATCCGATTTTGAAAAGCCACCAACTTCATTACTCATATAATTCATCCTCCAAGATGCCGTTTCCGGCATTGTTATCGATCATAAAGTCCGCATCCGAAAGACTCAGTCCCGCTTCTTCCAGAAGAATCTTCCGAATCCGTTATGCTGTTCAGGTTCATTTCCCTTCGGTTCCGGTGAAGCCGGCTTCTCTTTCGGCTCCGGAACAGCCTCAGTATGCGTATTTTCTTCTTTTCTGGCATTCATAGCATTCATACGGGCCATAAGCGCACTCGACTGTGAACCGTTTTCACTTGATGCATGTGTCGCTCTCTTTACAGGCGGCTGTACAGTTCCCTTAAAAGACGGATACTTCACTTCCGGCTTCTTCTGCTCTGCCACATGTGCCGACGGCATCTGTGAAGTATACTGGCTGCTCATCTCCGCGGAATTCATGTTCATGACCGCCTCACGGATACTCAGTTTACCTGTTTTCTTCACAGGAGCCTGAACTTCCTTCACGAAGTACGGGAAAACACGATATACCTCAGCATTCGGGTACTCGAACGCAACCAGCTTATCGCGGTACTCACGGAGCGCACACGCCCATTCCAGAGAATCGAAAAGATCGCCATCCTTAAATGCGCGGACGAACATCTCCTTCAGTTCCGGCGTCAGTGCATCCCAGATCTTATCATATCCGCCGTACGGGATCCTCTCATTTTCAGAATCATCCACGGTATACGGGAAAGAATGCGCCTCCATCTCGTCTCTTAACATCTCCAGACCGTTTCTCTGCGCATAGGGGTGTTGTCCGCAGAAAAGCATGGAAAATACCAGGATCGAGATCGAGTAGTCCTCATCCTGCGGACGACGCAGAAATGTCACGAATGACTTACCCCACAGTTCGGGGCGGGTAAACTCCTCAGTACCTACAGGACACGGGAGATCCTGATACTGGACACTGTCCATATCGATCAGGAAAAGATTGTCCTCGTCCTCGATCATGGCATTCTTCAGCTGGATATCACCGGCGATAACGCCGTGCAGATGGAGATACTCCATACTGTAGAGGAACGAGAGTGTAGCATTAACAACAGAAAGACGGGTCCAGCCCGGGAAATACTTCTCCATGGCATCCGGTCCGTCAAAAGCACGGCTGATCGTCGTTCCCGAAGCCTTTCTCATCATGTAGCCGACAGGAATACGGTTTCTGGAGAAAAGCAGGCGGCACGGCCAGCAGATGTTGTCTGTCTCCAGTTCAAGCGCTCTCATCTTCATAAGCTTATACCAGCGGAGAGGGGTGATTCCACCACGGTGATAAACCTTAGCTACCCATTCTTCATGCTGGGTACAGAAAACAAGACCTTCCGCTCCGGTACTGATCAGTGAGGTCAGCGTGATCTCCTCGCCGTCATCTGTAACGAGAATATCACCGACACTGAAGTAATTGTCGCTGGCGATAAAATCACTGTTGCCGGAAATCGGATTGACAGTATAAGCTTTCTCAGCCTCGAAGCACTCGGAAAGCGATGTATAGAACTTGATCCGTCCGTGATTAACAACAAAAACGGCGCACTTTCCCGAAGCATTGATATTACGGAGTCGGGAGAAGGAGTTGCCATTGCGGCCGATAAAGAGGCACTCATCCTCATTACCGATATGTTCCAGGAAGAAATCTACATTGGAAGCACTCTTGCTGGCACGAAGGAGCTTCGCGTCTACAAGTGAACGGATCGCATTTTTGATGGAACCGTAGATAGGTCTGTCTTTCGGATTGTTAGCGCGCTGGACACACTCATGCAGAACTTTAAAAGACTTGCTTACAAAGACAGTCTTCTGCTGATTGATTATATAGTCGACCAGAGAATTCAGAAGACCCGGGTCGCCAAGTTCATATAATGCTGTATAGTCCACAGCGAGCGAACTATACGTTTGTAATATCTCAGCAAAATCAGCCATAAACACCCCCAGACAGTTTGCCTTATAATATTATAAATTATAAAAGGCGATGTAACAAGGGATATTAATACTGTAACGTCAGAAAATGCGAAATCAGATGTCAAAGCAGCGCATCAGATCGTCAAGAGTCTCTCTTCTTCTGATCAGCACATCAGATCCGTCGCTCTTGATCAGAACTTCTGCAGGACGCAGACGGTTATTGTAGTTCGAACTCATCGAGAAGCCGTAAGCACCGGCATCCAGGACCACTGCGATATCGTGCTCCTTAGTTACCGGAAGCTCACGATCCTTCGCAACAATATCTCCGCTTTCACAGATATTGCCGACTACGGAGTAGATCTCACGCTCGCCGTCAGTAACCGGTTTCCCGTCTCTGTAGATCTCGACATCGTGCCAGGAATCATAGAGCTCAGGACGCATAAGGACATTCATTCCGATATCCGTACCTACGTACTTATGACCGTAGTTCTCCTTAACAGAGTGTACCTGACCGAGCAGAACTCCGCCTTCAGCAACGATATAACGGCCGGGCTCCGTCTTGAAAAGCACATCCTTGCCGCCATTCTTCTTCCAATCGGTAAGAAGCGCGTCCAGTTCTTTCTTAAATGTCTCAATATCAAACTCCGGCTCATCGGCAAGTTTGTGATATGGCGTACCGAAACCGCCGCCGAAGTCAAGGAACTCAAGCTCGTCAAACTCCTCTGCATAGTGCAGGAAGTTACGGCACGCTTCCAGGAAAGGCTTATAATCCATAAAAAGTGAGCCTACATGCTGGTTTAATCCGATAATGTGAAGATCATACTTAGCTGCGACGCCACGGATCTTCTCAATATCCTGCGCAGCCACGCCGAACTTGGTTTTCTTGCCTGCGGTAACGACCTTCTCGTGATGACCGGCACCGACACCGGGGTTGATTCTTACCGAGAGCTTTCCGCCCGGATTCAGCTTACCGTACATCTCGAGCTGAGACAGACTGTCTACGCTGACAATTACGCCCTCATCGATCGCATACTGCATCTCTTCTTCGGAAACGTTATTCGATACATAGAAGATACGCTCTGCCGGGAATCCCGCCTTCTTCAGCGCGAAGATCTCTCCCGGGCTCATCGCATCTGCGTTTAGACCTTCCTCATTAGCGATCTTGAGAATCGTAAGATTGGAATTCGTTTTAATGGAGAAATTGGAGGTAAAGCGGTGATTCGGAAGCAGCCCGGCCACTCTTCTCATCTGTCTTCTCAGGATATCCTCGTTATACACGAATAACGGAGAGCCGTACTTCTTTACGAGCTGCTGCGGATCCGTATTTCCGAAAAAGTTCATCTGATGTGTATAGGAGTCCATATCGATACCTCATTTTCTCAACAATTTTGCAACCATTGTATCATTCTCCTGCAGAATTTCAAGTTACTGCAGATATAATCTAATCCGTGATTCCGACTAATTTCATTAGATATTTCGCATTTGTTTCAGTCGACATGCCACTTTTCAGAAGATAATCAAAATGCAAGCCATCATCATCGTAAAATTCAGAAAAGTGATAATACACCAGATCAACTTCCCCATTCGTATTCATCTTACAAAGTTCATAATCGTGGGTAGACATCAGACCTATGATCGAAGGCTTATGAAGTTTCTTCAAAACGATCCATGCGCCATCCGTACGGTCTTTCGAGTTGGTGCCGCGGAAGATCTCATCGATCAGGAATAAAAGCGGTCTTCCGCTCTCTGCGATCTTTACGATACGTTCGATCTTCACCAGTTCCGCATAGAATGTCGAAACACCCTCACCGAGGTTATCCTCAATACGCATCGAAGCGCCGATATTCATAAGAGACAGTTCCAGAGATGTTGCAGGAGATACCGCACCGGCAAACGCCAGGACTGCGTTGATACCTACCGTTCGGAGGAGCGTTGTCTTACCGGACATATTCGATCCGGTGATCATGGCACAGCCTTTCTTAAGCTCGAAGTCATTGCGCACCAGCGTTTTTTCGGCAATCAGCGGATGGCCGATGCCTTTAGCAGAGAAATAAGGAGTATCTGATTCTCTGATCTCGGCAAAAGCACCGTCCGGGTAGACCGTATTCAGCGTGGCAAGGCTCATGAGCGCTTCCCATTCACCGATGGCTTCAAGTTTATCCGGGATCCTGCTTCCAGAAGTTTTTCTCCACTTTTCGAGAAGCGCCAGACAGAGTTCGTCAAACGGGAACACGATATTCAGCACGAAGTAAAGCAGCGGCTGCATTCTCGCCTGAACAAGAAGACAGGTCTTATAAAGCGAACCCAGCTGATTGGAAGCGGTGCGTTCTTTTCCCTCAGTCTCCCCTTCCCCGTATAAGCGTTTCTTGATCGACTGAAGATAGTCCGACTTCACATCTACGCTTTCCAATGCA
This sequence comes from Clostridiales bacterium, assembly GCA_024695545.1. The sequence goes on along the minus strand of JAILHZ010000113.1, from coordinate 916 downwards.
GTAAAGATGTTCGAATACGCACGCAGTTCAGGATAGAACTTCTCAACAAGGGAGAACGTCACATCATTCGGTTTATAGCTGATCACCATAAGGAAAAGCTGTACCGCCAGGAAGAAAACCGGGATAAAGAACACATAGCCCCTAAGGAAAAGAGCTACTATAAAGCTTGCCCACAGAAGGATCGTATTTACGATGCGGACCATACGGATCCCGTTTCCCGCAGAGGCAACCTCTGCCGCAATGAAAGCGAGAAGTGCCGAAGGAGATGCCTTTTTCTTCACATTCAGCTTCGTAGACGCTTCCAGTTCCTCAACCAGTTTCAGCTGTCCGGAAAGCTCTTCGACCGCCTTCTGGCGTGCGTTGATCTCCGAAAGATCCATTTTTTCCTCAGATGCTGTCAGAAGCCACTTCTGAAGTTGTCGTCTTCCGTATCCTGTATGAGCGACACTGATCAGGTGAAAAAGAGATTTCTTTCCGAACAGATCGAGATCTCCGGAAAAGGCATGTTTGTCGATCTTAAGATCTTCTCCGTCATCAGGAAGAACTGAAAAATCATGGAGAGTCCTCGCGATATACTGATCGTGGATCTCACGCAGCATGGCAACACGTTTCGCCTGCGCTTTCAGCCGTCCGTGACGAATCACGAAAAAGATAAATAACAATAGAAAAGCACCGGCACCGATTAGGTATGCGAGTTTCCTGTCCTGAGCAAAAAAGAGAATGACAAAAGCCAGCACGCCAATAAAACTGATACCACGAAGGTTCGCAAGGCGACCGGCTTTTTCCCGTATCACATTGAGTTCTTGATCAAGCTCTGAGGTTCTGTTCTGAAGATCCGAATCCCGTTTTTCCGTTTTTTCGCTCATTCACTGATCAATCTTTCTTTTTCGAATTTGTTCCCGCTTTCTTCGAAGGT
>JAILHZ010000112.1 GCA_024695545.1 Clostridiales bacterium | reverse complement strand
GCCACGCCCTTAAAATCAAATCCGATGACGTTCGGGACCGGACTTCCGACGATCGCTATAAACTTCGGATGATACAGAAGCGCATTTTTCACAATCTTGCCGATCAGTTTCTCATCATCGCCAAGAACAGCATCTACCTTTCTGAATCCGGTGCAGAACACCATGGAATGACTGCCATACCAGCGCGGCTCATCAAAATGCGTATAGTTTCCGGTGCAACCGGCTGCATCATGGATGCAGATCATACCGCCAAGATCAAAAAGTGCAGAACAGACTCCGGAATAGTCACCCGCAAACGGCGGAAGATACATGCAGACTTTATGTTTTCTTTCCATCAGACGATTCCTCCATACTGCTCGATCAGCATACGTATATCTGCTTTCTCGCGAGCGGCCTTAGCCATCGCATCCATCAGGATCCTGATCCCGTGATAGCCGAACATGCCTTCATCCGAAGAAATATCCGCCACGTGGATCGCATGACTCAGGTAGGCAGCTTCTTCTCCGACAGCAAGTGCATCGGTATCTTCTTCACAGCGGTTTACGGCATCCGGATGATCTGCCTGGATGAGCTGAACTGTCGGATAATCATTCTGAAGCTTTACAGCATACACCTGATCCGGGCCGACGACTTCCTGCAGATAAACACGAGTTACATTGAATCCATACTTCAGAAGCGCACAAGCAAGGCTGCACGGGAAGACCGTTGCACTGTCAGAGACAAAAACTTCCATATCTCCGACCTCTTCTCTTGCCTTTGCGATCACATCTTCTGTCCTGCTTCTCTCAGCAATAAGATCAGAAAGGATGTTCTCCCCCAGTGCTTTTGCCAGATCTTCGTATTCTTCTTCGATCGTATCCAGATCATAGCTGACCAGCATTGCGATATGAGAAGCATGCGTTCTTTTCTCAAGACGGGAAAGCGCGTAATTGGCAAAGGGTTTAAACACTAGAGAAAGTGCGGACTTCGACATCTGACCGTATTCATCGAAATCACGGCAAGAGGATATCTGACGGACCGGATGCCCGTGTTTTTCAAGTACACGGATCAATTCACACTCATCCGGGATTCCTACGAAGTTTCCCCATATCGTGATTCCGTTATCAAGTTCATCATGCACAGGAAGCACCGACAGCATCGCATCAAATGTCGTAACCGCAGGCGGCATCTTCGTACTCGAAGCGATAGGATTCATGTGACCACCGCGGAAAATGATCCCCGGATGGCGCGCTTCAAGTGTCGACGCTACCTTATCAAGGTCAGTTCCGATAAAATCATCCAGACAGGAAACATAGATAAAAAGGAGCTTAATATCTTCCTTTGTTCTCTCGAGGAGTTCTTCCGTACTATCCATGATCAGCTGGTCATAGCCATCAACGATATCTTCCTGATCGATATAAATATAGGAAAGGCGGTTCTTATAGTGATGCTGGATCGCGCCCAGCGCGCCATGCCGGAAACATGCAGATGGGCATACAAACAGGAGATACGATCCCGGAATCAGGGCCGCTACACGGATGATGCCCCAACCGCCATGCGCAGGATTACAGTAGCAAAGATTCGGTTCAAATCTCATACGCAGCACCTCTTTAAGGGCGGGCAAACCTGACTGGTAGTCGATTCTGCCTCAAAATGATCTGAAGCCTCTTTCCCACCGCAAAGAGAGACCATTTTCAGCGCCAGTTCTTCGTAATCTTTGGCGATATCGGAATCCGGGAATTTCTCAATTACGGTCTTCCCCTCACTTTCAGCAAGCTGAACATACTTACTTCTGTGAATATGAGAGATCACCTCAAGATCATGTTCTTTTGCAAAACGGTCCACGAGCTCAGTCTCATTCTCGACCAGACGCTCGTTCAGGATAAGGCCGCGGACACGCGCGTAACCCCGCTCCTTGAAGTTATCTACGGCACGGCTGATATTGTCTGCTGCAAAGAGCGCCATCATCTCGCCGGAAGTAACGATAAAGATATGCTCGGCATATCCGTCACGGATCGGCATGGCGAATCCGCCACAGACAACGTCACCGAGAACGTCATAAAGGACAATGTCCGGTTCGTATTTCTCAAAAGCACCGAGTTCTTCCAATTTCTGAAGTGCGGAGATAATGCCTAAGCCCGCGCATCCGATACCCGGGGTAGGTCCGCCGGACTCGACACAGAGAACTCCGTTATATCCTTCATGAACAAGATCGCTGAGATCCAGGTCTTCGCCCTTTTCCTTGATTTTCCCCAGAACAGTAGTCATGGGCTTTCCACCCATCAGATTCTTCGTCGAGTCGGCCTTCGGATCACAGCCGATCTGCATTACCTTATAGTGACGGCTTAATGCTGCCGCCAGATTGGAAGTGGTGGTGGATTTACCGATACCGCCCTTCCCATACACTGCTATTTTAATCATTTTTACCCCGCCAAATATTGCAAAATCCGTTAGAAAGACTATAATTGTCTCATGCGAGTTAGCCTTCGCTAACCATGACACTATACCGAATATTTCTCGAGAAAGATGTTACCTGTGCAACACTTTACAAAAAAAATCAAACTGGATGCTTTTGAGGTAGAATCAGACCTCTTTAATAACTGTTCTCCGGAAGAGGTATATAAGATCATGCGTCATGCGGGGTATTCGATCAGGAGATATGAAAAAGGACAGGATATCTACGCTCCGGGAAGCGACATTGAACAGTGCGGACTGATCCTCGGCGGAATTGTGGACGTGATTCAGATCACTCCCTCCGGGCGCGAAGAACTTGTCGTAAGAGAATCCAGCGGCGAACTGATCGGACAGGCTTTTTGTATAGCCGGGAAGAAAAATTCATTCATCTTCTTCAGAGCTTCCAGCGATGTAACCATGCTTTTCTTCGGGCTTCGGAGAATCCTTATGACACCAAACGGAGATACATACTATATTAAATTCATCAGCAATATATCTTCGATCCTGGCTTCAACAAATATCGGCCTAAACCGCAAGATACGTATCCTCACACAGAAGACACTGCGTGATAAACTCTGGCTTTTCTTCCGCGAGCTGGCTAAACAAAACGGAGACAGTAACCACTTCCGTCTGAACTTCACCAGAGAACAGATCGCATCCTATGTCTGCGCCGAGCGCGCATCTGTCTGCCGCGAATTAGGACGTATGCAGGATGAAGGGCTGATCCTTCTTCACGGGAAAAACGTCACTCTTCTTACCGAAGATTATCTGTC
>JAILHZ010000075.1 GCA_024695545.1 Clostridiales bacterium | reverse complement strand
GCTTATGGCCACCGCGAAGATCTCATCGGTAATACCGAAAGCGATCGCCAGACGCTGCAGAAGCTTTACCCGCGGACTCATTTTCTGAGAAAGAGACACGGACATCAGCGAATAACGCAGATTGATAACAAACTGCGTCAGGACCATCTCCAGAAGCGGCAAAGATCCAACCATGATCGGCACACCGGCCAGCTGTCCGGCAGATGTCACGTTTGCCACAGAGACCAGGATCGTCTGCCATATAGAAAGACCTGCACCTACGGCAAAAATGCCGAAGGCAAAGGAAACGGACAGGTACCCGAGGCAGATCGGGAACCCGTCCTTAAGACCGCGTAAATACAGTTTTTTCGAACTCACGGAATCGCTTTCCTCACTTTACCGAGAAACGATAGCCGCAGAGGAAGCCTTTGACCTCATCCTTGTCGATGACCGCGGATGCGAAGTTCTCGTGATGGATCGCATCCGGGAACATCTGTGTCTCGAGGCAGATCGCTTCGTAAGGATTATAGTGGACGCCGCCCTTGCCGTCCTCATCGAGATTACATGCACAGTAGAGCTGTACGCCCGGGAAGTTAGTAAGGACTTCCATCTTTCTTCCGGACTTGAGCGACTCAACGGAAGCAACCAGAGAAACCTGATCCTGTGTTGTCTTGAGCACATAGTTGGAGTCAGCACCCTTACTGCAGTTGAGCTGCGGGTTGGAAGAAGTACGTACGAGTACCTTTTCAGTAGCACACGGGGTTCTGAAATCGAACTCGGTGCCGGCAACATCGATAAACTTACCGTTCGGGACGTTATCCATATCCTTCTCCGTTACCTGCTCGGAATCGATCCACAGGAGCTGCTCGCCGATACGTCCGGCCGCCTGCCCGTCGATATTAAAGTAAGAGTGGTTCGTTGGCGCGAAGATCGTCTTCTTATCGGAGACTGCACGATATGTAATAATGAGCGTTCCATCAGTTGCCCATGTATAGAGGACCTTCATATCCATATTGCCCGGTACGCCGCAGACACCGTCCGCCAGCATGAAAGAAAGCAGTACGCCCTCAGTCTCGATCGTCCAGTCATTCTTGATCTTCAGATCGGAGATAAAAGCCTCCGCCTCATCACGGGAGATGATCTCACCTGTCCAGAAACTGTTCTGGAAGTTGCCCGGACCGCCGTGAAGGTTGTTCTCACCTTCATTCTTCGGAAGCTGATAGTCCACACCGTCAATGGTAAAAGCACCGCCCTTGATACGGTTTGCCGTACGGCCGATGATGGAACCGTGACCGGAACCGGAAGCCTGGTAGTCAGCAATTTTATCAAAACCGAGCATGACATCATCGATCTTGCCTTCTTTATCAAAAACCTTCAGCGTATGGATCGCTGCACCGTATTCAATTACGGAGAAGCTCTCTCCATTCGGACGTGTAATCACAAATTCCGAGACGTTTCTGCCGTCTTTAGTTGTATCGAAAAGCACTTTTTCTGCTGCCATGTCGGTCACCTCTCATCTGATATTTTATACCGCTAATATTATTGCGGCATTTCATATGGAAAGTCAATTATGTATCTGTTAGAATACCTTTTAATTTAAGACCATTTCGTATCAGAAGATCGACAGCGGAGGTTTACTGCATGAGTGCCAAGTGGCGTAAGTTTTTATCTTATTACCGTCCTTATATGAAGGGGTTCATCGCAGACATGTGTTTCGCGCTGATCGGTGCGGCAACATCTCTAATCATCCCGCTGATCATCCGATATATCACCGGCACCGTTCTTACAGAAGGCTTTGCCGATGCCGGAAGAACGATCCTGTACCTGTTCCTGATCATGCTCGGGCTTCTGGGTATCGAGTTCGGCTGCAACTACTTTATCGCCTATGTCGGCCACATGGTCGGCGCAAGAATGGAATACGACCTTCGAAATGAGCTCTTCACGCATTATCAGAAGCTCTCCTTCCGCTTCTACGATGACCAGAAGGTCGGATCCCTCATGTCCCGCGTAACGAACGATCTTTTCGAAATCACGGAGCTTTACCACCACGGACCGGAAGATCTGATGATCTCTGCGATCAAGCTCCTCGGCTCTCTTGTGATCCTCTGCATGATTAACGTCCCGCTCGCAATCGTCGCACTCGTCCCTGTCCCCTTCATGATCGTCTTCGCGTCGATCCTGAACAAGAAGATGAAGAAGACTTTTAAGAAGAACCGTGAAAAGATTGCCGAGATCAACACCCGCATGGAGGACAGTCTGTCCGGCATCCGTGTCGTCAAGTCCTTTACCGGTGAGGATATGGAGATCCATAAGTTCACCGAGGGCAACGACATGTTCCTCCGGAGCAAGAAAGACAACTACCGCTACATGGCGATCTACCATGCCGTTCTCTGGGCGACAACCGGACTGATCACCATTATGGTCGCTGCCGTCGGTGCCTGGATGATCGGAAGAAACAGCCTCGAGCTCCAGGATCTCATCGCTTTTCTTCTCTACGTCAACAACTTCACCGAGCCGATCAGAAAGCTCGTCAGCTTCACCGAGCAGTTCCAGAACGGCATGTCGGGCTTCGAGCGTTTCTACGAGATGATCTGCATCGAACCGGATATCGAGGATGCTCCGGACGCCAAGGAAATGACCAAGGTCAAGGGAGATATTGATTTCGAAGATGTCTCATTTGCTTACACATCCGATTCTTCCAAGAGTGCAAATGTCTTTACCGATCTTGATCTGCATGTCAACGCCGGTGAATATGTCGCACTCGTCGGTCATTCCGGCGTCGGCAAGACCACGATCTGCAGCCTGATCCCGAGATTCTACGAACCGCAGTCCGGTAAGATCCTGATCGACGGGACCGACATTACGACCGTCACTCAGAAGTCATTAAGAAAGCAGATCGGTATTGTCCAGCAGGACGTCTATCTCTTCGCGGGAACTGTTCTCGAGAATATCCGCTACGGACGTCCGGACGCGACTTTCGAAGAAGTCGTCGATGCCGCCAAGCGTGCCAACGCACATGAATTCATTATGGAACTCCCGAACGGCTACGACACCGACATCGGCCAGAGAGGCATCAAGCTGTCAGGCGGTCAGAAGCAGCGTCTGTCGATCGCACGTGTTTTCCTCAAGAACCCTCCAATCCTTATTTTTGACGAGGCGACATCCTCCCTCGACAACGAGAGTGAACGCGTCATTCAGGAATCCCTCGAAGAGCTGGCGAAGAACAGGACTACACTGGTGATCGCCCATCGTCTTTCCACGATCCAGAACTCCAAGCGCATACTGGTGCTTTCCGAGAAGGGCATCGAGGAAGAAGGGACCCACGAGGAACTCCTTGCAAAAGATGGAGCCTACTCACGGCTGTATCATACCGTACAGTAAGCTCCAATCATAATCAGGAAATTATTGAGGGTCAGTGTGCCAGAGTGATATCGGCATATTGGCCCTCGACCACTTTCAGAAGGTCATCCGGTGCCAGATGGATCTGGGTGCCGAGCATACCGCCGCTGACAATAATCGTATCAAAAAGCTGTGCCGTCTCGTCGATCACGGTCGGGTACTTCTTCTTCATGCCGATCGATGTCACACCGCCGCGGATATATCCCGTGACCTGCATGATGTCTTTTACATGGACCATCTCAAGGTTCTTCTCGCCTACGGCCTTCGCCGCCTTCTTCATATCCACTTCTTCCGCGATCGGAATCACGAAGACGAAATACTCCTTCGATTTTCCTTGCATGACCAGTGTTTTAAAAGAACTCTCATATGGCTGTCCCAGCATATCGGCAATATGAACACCGTCGATAAACTCCTCACAGTCATAGTAGAAAGGCTCATAGGCAACCCCGGCTTTATCAAGGATGCGCATGGCATTCGTCTTATTCTCTTTCTTCATTAGAAATCTCCTTATTATCGGCAATTATCCGAAGTATTGCCAGAGTTCATCACAGACATCTGAAGCCAAAGGACGCATCGGAGTCGTTGTAAGGGACTGAATATTGCAAAGAACGATTATGACTTTTCCGGAATCAGGATCGACACGGACATTCGCATTATATCCGAGTGTCATACCGGAGTGCTCAATATAACCGTCTTCAAGGTACCATCCGTATCCGTATTCAAAATCACCTTTTTCAAAAATCTTATCCCAGCTCTCTTTGGAAAGAAGCGCACGATCCATGACACATCTTTCCCATTCGAGAAGACCTTCGGCAGTACCTGTCATGACACCGACCGCATAACTGAGCGTCTCATGCTGATGCGGGAAATCAAAGTGGAACAGTACAAAATCCGTCCGGCCGTTAGATGTAAGATGATCCGTATCCGGGAACAGATGTGTAAGATGGAGCGGCTCAAGAATGTTCTTTCTTACATAATCATCGTATGCCATTCCACTCAGTTTCTCGATAATAATACCGAGGAAATAGTAATTCGTGTTTGAATACTCACACTTGGTTCCGGGCGTAAAATCCATCGGATATTCGGAGATCCTTCTGACCAGGTCGTCCTTCTCCATCGGAGTCACTGCAACTTCTGAAAGCAGGCTCTTCATGGAGAAAAAGGACGAAAGGGAAAGATTCGTAAAATCATCCTTCGTAAAACCGAGCACACCGCAGAAAATATAATCCGGGACACCCGAAGTCATGTTCAGAAGCTGATGGATCGTAATATCCTTGGCGTACTTATACTCCGGGATATACTTGTCGAGAGTATCGTCGAGCTTGAGTTTTCCCTGTTCGACAAGCTGCATGATCGCAACCGCAGTAAACTGCTTGGTAATGGATCCGAGTTCAAATACTGTATCCATCGTATTCGGAATATTCTGATCACGGTCAGCCATTCCGACGGCCTTCGTGTAGACGGTCTGACCGCCTTCCGCTACAAGTACGACACCGTCGAACCTGATGGAATCAATATATGTATCCGCCTTATCGATCTGAAAGGTCGATGGTTTTTTCACAGATGAATCCGATCCGCCCTGTGAAGTCGTAGTACTCTCTGATTCAGCAGTTGTACTCTCAGCAGTCTCCGTAGTCGTCGCCTCGGTGGTCGTCTCCGGGGCAGACGTACTCTCAGAAGATTCTTCTGATACTACTTCGACAGACTCTGAAGAAGTACTCTCTTCTTTATCGGAACTGTCCTTTTTCTTGCTGCATGCGCAGGAAAGAACGAACGAAAGTGCCAGAGCCCCGGCAAGAATACGGTTTTTCTTCATAACTTACCTCTTCAGTTCCTTTCTTTATTTCCCTTTTCCCTTTATGAGGTGATTGTCGCACACATCCAAAAGTATTTCAATTACTTTTTCCCTCGCACATTCTCTTCAAAGTCTGTTGTGCTAAAATAAAAATATCAGCCGATGGAGGTCACGGGAATGATATTCTTTTTCACTTCTTTTCAGTATTCCAACAAAGCCACTGTCTTTGCGTTCCTGATGGATCTGATCGCCTACGGCCTCGGGATCGCCGGGCTTATCGTTCTTGCGTTTGCCGCAAAATACGGAGCCATGAATGTCCTGATCGGATTTTCTCTTATTGCCCTGGCCATCTTTTTCTATTTCTTCTTAGGAAAAAAGGTCGGATCCGTAATCGCCAAGAATGATTTCAAGAAGAAGATCTACACGAACCCCATCGTTGCTTATAACTATGTCAATGACGGACGGGCTACCTACGACGAGATCGCCGCAATCAATCCGGCATTCAAAGAGCAGTATGTAGTCAACGAGTTCGGCAAGCTGACACGACGCAGGAAGTAAGGAGCTGAATCTATGCCGGTCATCACTATTTCACGTCAGATGGGATCGCTTGGCGATGAGGTTGCTTCCGCCCTGTCCAGGAAACTCGGCTGGGAGCTCATCACGCGCGATCTTTTGATGGAGCGGTTCTTCCCGGATATCAAGCCCGAACAGCGTACAAGCCTCGCCGAGAGCGCGAAGTTCTATCTTTCCGAATATAAGGACGACAGGAGTTTCAAGGAAGTCTTAACCGAGTCACTCCTTTCCATGGCTGAAAAAGAGTCGGCGGTTCTTCTGGGATTCGGTTCCCAGCTGATGTTCTCCGACAATGAGGACGCTCTTCACATCCGTATTATCGCATCCGACAGCACCCGTCTTTCACGTATCGAGAAGCAGTTCCACCTTCCCGAGACTTCCGCGCAGACTCTTCTTTCCTCGACAGACAGGAAGCACAAGCGTTTCGTATCGCATGTCTTCGGTAAGGATTCCGCTGACCTTTCTCTTTATCACCTGATTCTGAATACGGATCATCTTTCGGTTGATGAATGTGTCGCTTCTATTCTTTCCGCCTTCCGCGAGCATGAGCTCAGGATGAGGATCAAGTCCGAGACCCGAAGCGAAGGCGCAATGGATCACCAGAGCGAGATGCCGGTGTTTAAGAATGCATCCGAGGCCGAATTTGCAAAGATCCTCGACATGTACCATATCGACTGGAAGTATGAGCCGAAGACATTCCCGGTCGAGTGGGACAGCGAGGGCAATGTCACTCTGGCCTTCAGTCCGGATTTCTATCTGACACGGTTCGACACATATCTCGAACTGACGACGATGAACCAGAAGTATGTTACCAAGAAAAACAGAAAGCTCAAGAAAGTAAAAGAGCTCTATCCGGGAACGAATATCAAGATCGTCTATAAGAAAGACTTTCTTGAGCTGGCTGAGCGCCTGCGCAGTTTCAGCGTCCCGGATAAAGATGCGGAAGCGAGGGATGATCATTGAAGCAGATCCCATATAAGAAAATCATATTTACAGAAACTCAACTGAAAGAGCGGATCATTGAACTCGGCAAGAAGATCACCGAGGACTATAAAGACCAGGAGATCGTTCTTCTGGGTGTGCTTAAGGGCTCTCTTTTTTTCTTCACGGACCTGGCAAGAGCGATCGACGTTCCCATGCAGCTCGACATGATTGCTATCGGCAGCATCCCGGACACGACCAGCAGCACCGGTATCGTCCGGATCACGAAGGATGTGGATATCAATATCACCGGGAAGCACGTGATCGTAGTCGAAGATATTATCCGTACGGGACTTACCACCGCTTATCTTCTTCAGACGCTCGAAGCCAGAAAGCCTCTGTCAATCGAAGTATGCACGCTCTTATATAATCCGGAGCGCCAGCTGATCGATCTTCCCGTCAAGTACTCCGGTTTTGAGGTCGACCGTTCCTGGCTGATCGGATACGGCATGGATTCCGGTGAATACGGACGAAATCTCCCGTTTATCGCTGAGATGGAGCACTAAAGAAACGGAGACCCTTTCGGATCTCCGCCACACGTAAATGAGGACAAATAAAAAGCTCCAGCGAACCAACTTTCCATCCATTTCCTCCGGTCGCCCTTTATTATCTGCGAACCTTCCCAATCCTGAAGAAGCACCTTCATCTTGGAGTTACTCGGCGCCTCATGAAGCACCTTTCCAACCAGTCCGATCCGAGATGATGTGTTCTACGCGGCCTCTTTTCCATTACTACCCGATCAATCCATCCGGCAATGACCCCGTGCCACTGCGACCCTGTAAAACCGGCTCTTGTAACTTACTCAGTTATGACCCGTCCCTTGTCATCTCGCTAGGTCTCCATCCGACCGGCCACCTTACGTAACCGCAACCCGAACCTGAAACCCTGGCCTTCAACCTGACCTGCGACTTGTGTCCGCCATCGCGTACCGTCAATCGCTGTTCGCTCTCCACCTATCTCTGCTATGGCTCTATCGGTTCCGACTTCCATCGCCTCTCCGACCTCACTGGATCCGATCCCGGCGCGTCCATCTTCGTTTCCTGACCACTCTCTGGTCTTTCTGTTTTTCTCAACCTCGCCTTGTGCATCCACAAGTGGCGGCTCTCCGATTAGGACTTGGTGTGAACCCGCATTCCCTGGAGCTAGTTTCAGTATATCATCTATAATACGTTTGTCAACATCTTTTACCACGAAACGCACGAAACACTTTGTTACTTTATGCAGTTTGCACAAAACGTTACGTTCAGATTTGTGTAACATTGCATTTAGGTTACAACACTCCCTTTTTATGGGAATTTGCGGGTACAAGTGCTTTTCCGGACGAGGACAAACTCCCTTCTTTCCCCCTTCGGCAAAAGGCGAAAACCCCTGCTATTATTTACAAATTGGTCATATTTATATATGACACGAATGTCACTTTATACTCATTTTCCATGTGTTAAAATAAACCTAACTTTTTCTGGAGGATGCTGCATGAAGAAATGGTGGCAAAACATCAATCGCGGAATCTTGCTTCTGATTGTTGTGCTGTTGGGGTTATCCGTTTATCTGCTGGTTGATGCAGCCAATACCCGCAAAGAGAAATTGGCCGTTCGTGAGCTGGCTTCCGAATATGCCAGAGAATCCTCCTGCCTGTATCAGTTCCCTTCCGGGAGTGATTTCTGGTCCTGGAACGGCATAGATTCTGACGAGATCCTCCCTGCCCTTCTTTCACAGGCAGAGCCCTTGAACCGTTTCTTCTGCGATAACGAAGCTGTGCGCAAGAACGAGATCAGCAAATGCTGGACTTTTTTCAGAGAAAGCTTCTTTATGCAGATGTGTCCGCTTGCGGTTACGAAAACCCCGGTAGAGATCAAGATCTCCGAGATATATAACGGGTCCGCAAGTGTTTCCGTATATTCGAGAACCACGATCGAGTATACCGACAAAAACGGAAAACAGACAATGAACGAGATCGATACGACAGACTCGCTCGTCTTCCTTCATATTGACGGCGAATGGAAACTCGTCAAGGCAGACAGCACTATGAATGAATTCAGCGATTATTGATCATCAGATAGAATTTGAGGAGCAAAGATGCCGGATAGCGAAAGAAAACCAGCTTTACAGATAGAGAACGTAACCAAGACCTTCGGAAAGAAGAAGGCTGTGGATAACGTCTCTTTTGACCTGTTTCCGGGGGAAGTGTTCGGTTTTCTCGGACCTAACGGCGCAGGAAAGACCACGATCATCAAGATGATCATGGGCTTCTTCCGTCCGGATGAAGGAACGATCATCATTAACGGGTATAACCGAAAGACACATTACGAAGCCGCTATGTCATCTATCGGCGGCATCGTCGAAAACCCCGAGATGTACAACTCCTTATCCGCACGATTGAATCTGAAAATGTATGCGCGTCTGCACAAAGGGGTTACCGAGGAAAGGATCAGCGAAGTCATCGAGATGGTCGGACTTACCGAGCGAGCAAATGATCCGATCAAGAAGTATTCCCTTGGCATGAAGCAGCGCATCGGTCTGGCCCAGGCGATGCTGAACCGGCCGAAAGTACTGATACTCGATGAACCGACGAATGGTCTTGATCCGGCAGGCATCCATCAGCTGCGTGATATTCTGAAACACCTTGCCCACGACGAAGGAGTCGCCGTTATGGTCTCCAGTCACCTTCTCAGCGAGATGCAGCTGATGTGCGACCGCATCGGTATTATCAACCACGGCAAACTTCTCCAGATCTGTTCCATCGATGACCTGATGCATCGGGCACAGAACTCTTCTGTCTACAGAATAAAGACCTCAAACCCAGCAAAAGCAAAAGAGATCCTTGCGGAACAGTACCCGAACCGTATCAGCAACATCGGTTCTGACACGCTCGACATCGAGATCGAAGAATCCCAGATCAACGAATGCGTCCGCTCGCTGGTCGCCTCCGGATCGGATATTCTCGGCGTTCAGAAACTCGAATCTTCTCTGGAGGATGCTTTCCTCGAGATCACAGGAGGAGGTATCGACGTTGAGTAAGATCCTTGCACTTTACACAAATGAGATGATCAAGCTCTCGAGGAAGATCTCCGTATGGATCCTTGTGATCCTTATGTCTGTCACATCTTTCGTGATCCCGTTTCTCGCAAGAACACCTGCGGAGCAATCCCTAGACGAAAGCGTATTCAGCAAGACCGAAATTACCAAGCGGAGAGACACGGAGAAGAACACGCTGGGGGATCCGAACAAATATGTCGAGCACGAGACACTTCGGTTTACCGTTGAGAATCAGACGGTTGAGCTTTTCGCCACGAAACTGAAACTGGAAGAAGATCTGGTATACAGTTACTCGAATCTCAGCTGCTATAACGCTGTCCTTGCCAACTACGATTTCGACAGATACCCGATTGATGCCACCTATCTTTCCAGTAACGCTTTCTACAGCTATCTGAAAACATACCAGGATCTCTGCGAACTGAATCTGGTGCCGTTCTCAAGAAGAAGCAGCAATTGGTATCAGGCGTACTCCCTTGCGTCAGAATCACTGGATCTTGCCAAGGAAGCCTTCTTCTATCACAACTATAGCGCCTATGTCGAACTCGTTGAAAGACAGAACGGTTCCGAAAACAATACTCAGACGACTATCGCCAGACGCCTTTCGGAGCTGGATCCCGAAGGCACGATGACGCAGTCAGAAGCAGAAAAGATCGCGGATGCTATCCGCCTTTGCGATAAGTACAAGGAGAATCTGCAAATGGGCGTTTACGAAGAGAACGCTTCTCTGCTTCCGCTTACTTCCGAGCGAAAAGAACAGCTCCAGAACTCCATTTTGATCCTGGATTACCAGATCTCCCACGGCTGCCTGACATCCGAGCGCACCTCACGCGCCACCATCACCCGTCAGATCGCGCTGCGTATGGCAAGATTTCTTCTGGTGATCATGCTCGTCATTATTGCCGGCTCCAGTATCTCGCAGGAGGTGGCGACAGGATCGATCAAGTCCCTGATCATCGCTCCGGTCAAAAGATGGAAGATCTTTACCGCAAAGCTTCTGGCACTCTTCACCTGGACCCTCGCGGGAAGCATCCTGATCACAGCATTCACAACGATTGCCACAGGCATCTCCTTCGGTTTTTCCTCGCTGTCCCCGTACTATTACTGCTCGGGAGGCACAGTACAGATCATGCCGAATTACCTGTTCACGCTTCTTTTCTTCCTTGCAGACAACATCTCTCTGTTCGTCTATCTGCTTGCCGCCTTTACGATCTCCTGTCTGACGAGAAATACCGGCATCGCGGTCGGTGTTTCGACCGGACTTGTACTGTCGACCGGAATAACTTCTTCACTGGTGGATCTTTTCGGGCATAAGCGCTGGATCGATTTTCTGCCGTCTTCGAACATGGATCTGGTATCGAAGGTCTTTCCGTATCTGAAACTGAGCGGTTTCGTTGACGCAGAAGATGCCGGAATGCTCGGAATCACAAGCAGTTCCCAGCCGCTTTCATTCTCACTTATCTATCTCGCCATACTGGTATTCATACTCTTCCTTATCGCGTACGACGCATTCATCCGTAAAGATATCCAGTAATGCTTTTATCCGCCTCTTTTTGAAAAGCACTTTCCCTGTTCGATATCGTGTGTCCGGAAATAGTGCTCAATACTGTTTCGCACCTTTCTCTTATCTGCGACCCACAAAGGTGCGATCAGGGCTTTCTTCGCACCGTCTCCCGTCATCCGGTAGACAACGATGTCCTCACGGAGATTTTCGACCACTTTTCCGAGAAAACTGATATACGTATCCATATCCATCAGCGGGAACGGCTCACTCTCATAAATACGGGCCAGATCCGTTCCGGAAAGCACATTCAGATTCGCGATCTTGATTCCGTGGATCGGAAGATCACAGCAGTGTCTGATCGTATCGAGCATCATCCCTTCACTCTCACCGGGAAGGTCCAGGATCACGTGTACGATCACATCCAGTCCGTCAATACGGCTTAAGTGCATTACGGTCTCGTCAAATACAGGAAGATCATATCCTCTCCTCATCCACTTCGATGTTGCCTCATGGATCGTCTGAAGACCGAGCTCTATCCAGACATGTGTCTTTCCGGAAAGTTCTTCCAGGATAGAGTACATCTTCCTGGAAATGGCATCGGGCCGGGTCGCGATCGACAGCCCTGCTACCTGCGGATCAGAGATAGCCTCTTCGTATTTGGCACGAAGTTCTTCTTCATCGCCGTAGGTATTCGTAAAGTTCTGGAAATACGCGATATACATATCCGAATCCGACTTGGCCCGGACCTTCGCCTTGGCCTGTTCGAGCTGTTCACGGATCGGAAGCGCGCGGTCAGCGGCAAATTCACCCGAACCGGATCCGCTGCAGAATATGCAGCCTCCGTACCCGAGCGTACCGTCACGGTTCGGACAGGTGCAGCCGGCATCCAGTGCGATGCGGTAGACCTTCCGGCCATAAATGGAACGGTAATATTCATTGGCACTTCTATATCTCACAGATCCTCCTGAAACCCGCCGTGCGGATGCTCCTCCCGGTCTTGCGGGGAAAGGTCATTCTTCCCCTCGAGCTGGGTCCCTCTCATGACGATATTATACCCGTATCTGGCGCGAAGCTCATCTACCGTCTGATTGACCTGATTCTCTTTTCTGATCTTCTCCGCATTCTCGAAGATCGTCATCTGGTGATAATCCTCTTCATCGGAAAGATGGGTCGTGCGGACGCCGAAACTGCGAAGGGGCGCATGCCAGTCATAACTCTCATCAAAAAGCTCCATCGCCAGTTTCGCGATCTCCTTCTCCTCATTCGTTTCAGCCGGAAGAGCACGCTGTTTCTCATACGATTTCAGGTCTGTATCCCTGACCCAGATCACAACCGTACCCGCAAAGAAGTGATGTTTACGAAGCCGGGATGCAACCTGCGCAGAAAGAGAACAGATCACCTTCCACACATCCTCCCTGTTCACCATATCACGCGGCGGTGTCGTACTGTTTCCGACCGACTTCAGGGGGCGCACATAAGATGCGGGATTCACCGGATCATCATCCAGTCCGTTGGCACTTCTCCACAGATAATGTCCGTTTTTCCCGAGCACAGAGACAGCAAAGTCCGGTGATAATGCCGCAAGATCCCCGATCGTGCGGACATTCATCCTGGTCAGCGCGGCACTCGTTGCTTTCCCGACGAAAAGAAGATCCGACACAGGAAGCGGCCAGACGATCGTCTTATAGTTATCTCTTGTGATTACAGTCGTGGCATCCGGCTTCTTGTAGTCCGACCCCAGTTTTGCAAAGGATTTATTAAAGCTGACGCCGACAGAACAGGTAAGCCCCAGTTCTTCCCTCACACGGGTACGGATCTCGTCGGCGATCTCCTCCGGAGTCCCCATATTCGAATCAGTTACATCGAGCCAGCACTCATCGAGTCCGAAAGGTTCAACGATATCGGTATACTGCAGGAACATCTCACGGATACGGTCGGAGTAATAGACATATTGGTCAAAGTGCGCAGGAACGACCAGAAGATCAGGGCACTTCTGCTTCGACTGCCAGATCGCTTCCGCTGTCTTGACGCCACACGCCTGGGCAAGGGGATTCTTCGCCAGAATGATCCCGTGACGCTGCTCACTGTCCCCGCCGACAGCCATGGGAATATTCCGCCACTCCGGATGACTCTTCATCTCTACTGACGCATAAAAACAGTTCTGATCCACATGCAGAATATGACGTTCCGCCATCTGCGCTCTCCTTACCAAACGTTTGTTTGTTTTATATTAACACATATAACGGGCGTTTTCCATCGAGTTTACAAAATCTACATCTTTTCTTCGTATTTTTGCTTTCTTTTTTTCTTTGAGAAATGTATAATGGCAAAAGAACACAAGTTTTTTTGTTGTTGTAAATTTTGGGGATCCCGCAATGCGGGTACATGACTTTCAAAAAGGATGGTGCAAAATGGCAAAACATCGAATTCTACTGGTTGACGACGACACCGACATCTTAGAGATCAACCGCTCATTCCTGACCAACGAGGGCTATGACGTATCCGTAGCCACCAATATCGCACAGACGCTCCAGAAGGTAGAGACAAACTCCTACGACTGTATCGTTCTGGACATCATGCTTCCAGATGGAAATGCATATGATCTTCCGTCGAAGATCCACGTATACTCTCAGGCTCCGATCATCTTCCTTTCCGCGAAGGATCAGCTGGAAGACAAGATCACCGGTTTCAAGGCCGGCGGTGACGACTATATGACTAAGCCGTACAACCTTCCGGAGCTCTCCGCGCGCATTTCCGCGCACATCCGCCGCAACATGACAAGAGACGGTTTCCTTATGGAATTCCCGCCGCTGACCATGAATGTTAAGACTCGTGAAGTTACTCTGAATGACGTACCGGTTCATCTGACCAATCGTGAGTTCGATATCCTGCGTCTGCTCGCTGAGACACCGAACGTAATCGTTCCTTTCGCCCGCATCTACTCTCATGTATGGGGTGATGACGGACTGTGTGACAACCACCTCGTCATGGTTAACATCAGTTATCTTCGTAAGAAGATGGAGAAAGCCGATCCGACCGTTCAGTTCGTTAAGACTGAGTGGGGTTCCGGTTACTCCTTTACCTACCCGCCGATCCGTAATACCATGCGCGCCGAGTAATCTTTTCCGGAAGCGCAGGTTTTTGCTGTTATGTCGTCTGATAAAGAAAGAGTTGAAAAACCGCGTTATTCTCTCGGCATATCCGCGATGCTTTTGATCATTGCAATCGTTGTTTCGTCTCTGGCTTTTCTTTTGATCAACCAGAGACGGGGCAGCGATTTTTCATATACGATCTCCGGCGCCGTCAACCTCACCTACTGGAACGAGACGAAAGGAACTCCGGTCACCCTTGAGAAAGGCTGGGAGTTCTATCCGGACCGTCTTCTGACCCCGGAGATGATCCGTGTCAGCCGTCTTGAGACCAGTAAACTCCGTTATCCATACTACGAAAGTGTTTCGATTTCTTCTGACGGATGGTCCGATCTCGGAGATTCCGCCGAACTCTATTCATTCGGCCAGGATGTTAAGAAGATGGGGCATTTCGGCGTCGGCACATACAGGATCGAGCTCGTCCTGAACCAGTCTGTCGACTATATTACGCTGAACATTCCCGATATTGCCCAGTCCGCTACGATCTGGGTAAATGGCAAGGCTGTCCGCCACTATGGTACCGTTTCCAATTCCAAGGATATCTACGAGCCGGCTCAGGTCTGCACCGATATCCAGCTTGAGCCGGAAAACGGCAAGGTCGAGATCGTAATCGGCTGTGCCAACTATTCTTCTCCGTATGGCGGCATCCTCTGCAGTCCATGTATTGCTTCGACTGCCACGCTCGGTACGATCGAGTACTCCGTGCGTATGTACCTTACCGTTCTTTTTGCTTTCTGGGTATTCTTCGCCATCGGCGGACATTACATCTCGAAGACTTTTAACGGCAAAGCCAAATTCCGTTTTTTCCTTCTGATGTTCGGCTGTGAGATTCTCTATGAGATCTTCTCACCTATGGTAACGTTACTTCCCGGAAACTGGAACAAACTCATCACGATCACATTACTGATCTTTGCCAACTACTTCGCATATCTTTTCTTCTTCTCTCTTTATCCGAGAGGAACCAGCAAACTCTTTGACACTCTGCGTTTCTTCGAGATCACGCTGTTCTCGATGCTGACGTGCTGCTACCTTCTTACCTTCTGGTGCTTCCCGAGTGTTCTTTATCTGCGGTCATCGGTGGTCGCGAACATGGTATTTGTCCTTTTGACCAACATCTTTAACCTCTTCCGTGTTTTCTATATGACGAAGCGGTTTGAACACGGCAAATATCTCTATGTATGTTCTGCCATTCTCTCTGTAGCGATGCATTTCTCATGTTTCATCCGGAGCCAGTATTTCGTCTATATCACGCTTCATGCATTCCTGCTGATATTCATGGCCGTAGGCTTCACGCTGTACTTCGTTATGGACTATGTTCACACATATGAGAAGCTCGAGGATAATAACCGGAACCTCGCCAGCGCCGTCGAAGAGAAAACGAAATACATCACCCGAGTAAATCAGGATCTTCTGCACAACCACGAGAAACTGCTGGAGAACGAGGAAGCCAGAAAGAAGATGATGTCCAACGTTTCCCACGATCTTCGTACTCCGATCACCGCGATCCGCGGCTATGTGGAGCTGATGCTCAATGCCAAGGAACCGCTTTCCCGCGAGCAGGAGATCCAGTACTTAAGCAACATGCATACACGAAGCGTGCAGATGGAGCAGCTCATTTCCGACCTTGTACAGCTGACCCGTATGGAATCCGAGAATGACACGATCGAAAAGATGCCAATCAGCGTCAAGGAGATGGTGGGCGATCTGTTCCAGCTTTATCACGCTGAGTGCGAGGGCACCGATAAAGTCATGCACTTCTATGCTCCGGAGGATGACGATCTTCTAATCGACGGCGATCCGAAGAAGCTTCTCCGCGTTTTTGAAAACATCATTGTCAACGCCATGAAGTACACACATGAAAACGGCATCATCGACATCACCTGCCACCGTTACGATGACCCGGCCATGCTCGGCGGCAACGCCGTCGAGGTCCTGATCAAGGATAACGGCGTCGGCATCCCCGCCAACGAAGTCCCCTACGTATTCGACCGTTTCTACCGGGCCGAGAATTCCGGCATCAACAAGACCGGATCCGGACTTGGTCTTTCCATCGTCAAGAGCATCATGGATAAGCACGGCGGAAAGATCTGGGTCGAGAGTGACGAAGGAAAGGGCTCCGAATTCCATATCGTATTCAAAGCCTCGGAATATTCATTCGATGAAGAACCGGAAGAAGACGAATAAAAAGCACTGCTCCCGAACGGACAGCAGTGCTTTTGCATTAGTTTCAAATATTTGACCTTGAAAGAAATCAGGCTTCCTCGCCAAGAGCTGTATTCAGAGCATTTACCAGCTCGTCACAGTCCAGACCGTGAACCATGCAGGCTCCCTCGATGGACTCGCCGTGAGCCATCGCGCAGCCCAGGCAGTGCAGACCGCTATTGATAAATACAGGAACAAGCTCCTCGTGCTGGCTCAGAACTTCTGCAATGATCATATCTTTTGTAATCGCCATATCTTTATCCTCCATTTGGTGAATTCATGTTTATCCAAGAAGTACCATACCATGAGTTATTGAAGAATGCAATTTCCATTTTTTGACTTTTTTCGGTATAGTAGTTATATAAGCGGATAAGGGAGGTCTCTATGAAACTGAATTACAAAAGAACCTTTCTGTCCGGTCTTGCGTTTCTTGCGATCACTGCCTTCTGGCAGATGTACGATAATGTCCTTCCCCTGATCCTCGGGAATACTTTTCACCTGAACGAGAGCGTGACAGGTGCCATCATGGCTTCGGACAACATCCTCGCGCTGTTCCTTCTTCCGCTGTTCGGCAAACTTTCCGACCGGACGAATACCCGTATCGGCAAGCGCATGCCCTATATCCTTTTCGGAACTGGGATCGCGATCATTCTGACGAACCTTCTTCCCATCTGGGACAACAGTTACGCCAGTGACCCGTCCGACTTCAAACTTGTATCCTTTATCATCACGCTCGGTCTGCTTCTCATCGCCATGTCGGTCTTCCGTTCGCCGTCCGTCGCACTCATGCCGGACGTCACGCCGAAGCCGCTCCGTTCTCCGGGAAACGCAGTCATCAACCTGATGGGCGCACTCGGCGGCATACTCTATCTGATTTTCTCCGCGCTTATGTATCCCGAGTCCAAGACAAAAGAACTGTCACACGTCAATTACCAGCCGCTGTTCATTTTCATCTCCGTGCTGATGTTTGTCGCTATCGGCATTATGCTCCTCACGGTCAGGGAACCGGAATGGTCCAAAGAAAATGAACTCATCGAGAAGGAACATCCGGAATGGGATCTTACCGAGAAGACCGAGAATAATCACGACAGGCTTCCGAAGCCTGTCCTCCGTTCAATGCTCTTTCTTCTCGCCTCCGTCGCGCTCTGGTACTTTGCTTATAACGCCCTGACGACATGGTTTACGTCCTACTGCTCCAATCTCATGAATAAGAATCTGGGCTTTGCCTCCACATGTTTTCTGATCACCAACATCGGGGCCATCATCAGCTTTATCCCGGCCGGTATTCTGGCGTCACACATCGGCAGAAAAAAGGCCATCCTGATCGGCACGCTCACCTTCAGCACCTGCTTCGTATTTGCGTATTTCATCACGACCAGCGGAAGCGACAGTGCCCTGTTTACCATGTATTTCGACTTCTTCATCGTCGGTGCATCCTGGGCACTCATCAACGTTAACTCTCTTCCCATGTGCGTCGAGATGTGCAGCGGTGCAGATACAGGAAAATTCACGGGCTACTATTACACTGCCTCCATGAGCGCACAGGTAGTCACTCCTGTACTTGCAGGCACTCTTCTTAAGCATATCAGCTACAGGATTTTATTCCCGTATGCGGCGCTTTTTGCGTTTTTGAGTTTTGTCACGATGCTGTTCGTTCAGCATGGTGACAATCGTGCAGAACCGGCAAAAGGAATCAGTGCTTTTGAAGAAATGGAAATCTAGCCAAAAAAGAAAACAGTCTTGACAAAATAAAATAATATGCTTGTTTGTGTTTTTGCCAGAAAAAGCGAAAAAACCCTTGACAATAGGCGATTTGACGTAGATAATAACTTTGAAATAAAGCCCTGAAGGAGGCAATGAAAATGAATAAATCAGAACTTATTGATGCAGTTGCAAAGAAGACAAAGCTGACAAAGAAGGATGCAGAAGCAGCTATCAACGCTACACTCGACGCTATCGGTGATGCTCTCGCTGCTAAGAAGCCGGAGAAGGTCGTTCTCGTTGGCTTCGGTACATTCGAGACAAAGAAGCGTGCAGCTCGTAAGGGCCGCAACCCGAGCACAAAGGAAGTTATCAACATTCCTGCTTCCAAGGCTCCTGTTTTCAAGGCTGGTAAGGGTCTGAAGGACAAGGTCAACAAGAAGTAATTTTTGTTAAGCTTAATCATAAAGAGCTGTCTCATCTGAGGCAGCTCTTTTTTGTTCATGAACACTTATCCTCTTCCATACTTCTCTATAACTTCCTTCATCGTCGCATCCAGAAGGAATCGAAGCACAGACAGCACGCGGCTCTTCTCCTTGATCCGCGGCGCCTTCTGGATCGCATAGCGGAGATTTCTCTCCACCTGGGATACTGAAATGTGGAATTCCGGCTGTGCCAGCGGATACAGGCTCTTCGATACGCACTTAAGAAGGTTCGGATCTTTATAGAGGCGGAAAAGAAGGAATCTCAGGATCCTCGTTCCCGTCAGCGTCTCGGGAAAGCCATATCGTCTGATCACATTATCGATGGCCCGGTAAATGACCGCATCCTCATAAAGACTGTCGGCGACAGAAGATTCCCGAAGTGGAAGGATTCTCTCCCTCATCTGGCTAAGGACATAATTCTGCCCGCGACGCCCGTCTATCAGGTAATGGATCCTGCCGTCCGCATCACTCAATCCGACCATACCGCTGTTCAAAAGCATGGCATTGATGCACTTTAAGATCGCCCGGTCATCACAGGCAATAAAAAAGCCGTATTCATTCTTCGTTTTCCTGGGGGAAACCGCATTTCTATCGATCGTTCCTGTCTTGTAATACCTCATACTGACACCCGCCTTCCGTCTGTTTTTCTGTATTAAAGCACGGAGGCGAAATCAGAATCAATATTTTATAAGCGATGTTTTGAAAACAAATTATGAAGTTTGGTCAGTCTCTTTGATCTCATCCGTATCGGCTAATTCGAGAGAATATGCATAGTGCGCGTACGGTGTATATTTGACTGTGACCTCATCGCCTTCATGAAGCTCGAAAGAGAACGGATTAACGTAATAAGTCGTACCGTCGATCACGATATGATCCTTCATACTGCTGACCGACTCGATCGTACCGCTGTGCATACGGTAGGAAGACCGGAGAACCGTCGTAGTATCCAGAAGACGCGGGATCGAGAAAAAAGATAACTGAATAAGAAGAATTATCACGATCACAACGGGAAGAAGGAAAAGAAAGCCCTTTCTCCATCGGTTCTGCTGGGTATTCTTATATGCCCAGATCAGAACGATCAGAAGGATCAGGCTTATGAGCAGATGTCCGCCCAGATTGAACCAGAAATAGCTCATTTTTCCTCCTCACTTTCATTTCTATCGGGAAACTCCCGGAAAGAAGTTTCCGTAACCAGCGCATCCACAGAAAGATCCCACGGATCTTTCGCAAAAGCACTGAAAACATTTTTCTCTGCCACGACACCGATACACAGAGGTCTTTTCTCAAGGCTTCCGCAGAAACGGTCATAGTAACCCTTTCCCCGGCCCAGCCTCGTACCGGAAAGATCATATCCCATCCCCGGTACCAGAAGGATATCGATCAGAGACGGATCGACCTTCGGAAGATCCGATCTCGGCTCTAAGATCGAAAAACTGCCCTTTTCAAAGCCGTCTCCCGCTTCTGATTCGTAAAAGACGATGTTCTCTCCCTCGACACGGGGAAAACAGGTCTTTACGGAAACTGACCGGAGAAAACCATCAAGTCTCAATTCCTCATCGATCGGCATATAAGCGGCGACGTAACGCGCCGTCCTTACTTTATCTTGCCACTTTTGCGGCCAATTCTCAATATTCAATACGTTCCGGACAGCATCCTGTGACGCATGTCTTCTGCGGTCACGAAGGACGCGTCGGATAAGTGCTTTTGCCCTGCGCGTATCCTCGTTCATGCTTCTTCCCCTGAAGAAGATCCGGATTCTTCGA
Source organism: Clostridiales bacterium (assembly GCA_024695545.1). The sequence goes on along the minus strand of JAILHZ010000075.1, from coordinate 6,759 downwards.
GCATCTTCTCAAAGTCATCTTCCGAAATGACGGTCACGCCGAGGGACTGTGCCTTGGTAAGCTTCGAGCCCGCAGCTTCTCCGGCAAGCACATACGAAGTATTCTTCGATACAGAAGACGACACAGTGCCGCCCTGCGCCAGGATCAGTTCCGAAGCCTGATTTCTCGTATATTTCGAGAGAGTTCCGGTCAATACGAAGATCTTACCGGCAAAAGCCGTTCCCGCCTTCTCACCTGCATCTTCTTCCATATTCACGCCGTAACTCCTGAGTTTTTCAATCAGGGCGAGGTTACTCTCTTTACTGAAGAAGTCCGAGACACACTGAGCCGTGACCATGCCGAAATCAGGAAGAGCCGCAAGTTCAAGGACTGTCGCATTCTTAAGGTTATCCATAGATCCGAAAGCCTTTGCCAGGGATCTTGCGGCAACAACACCGACATTACGGATACCGAGCGCCGCGATAAGACGTGACAGCGGCCGGTGTTTCGACTCCTCGATCGATGCCAGAAGGTTAGCCGTAGAGGACTCACCCATACGGTCCAGACCGGAAAGAAGTTCTTTTTTCTCGGAAAGCGCATAGATATCGGCAACATCGTGGATCAGGTCCGCATCCAGAAGGATATTGATCATGCCGGGGCCCATACCATCGATATTCATGGTGTCCTTTGACGCAAAGTGCATCATCGCACGGTAGACCTGTGCGGGGCAGAGCTCATTGAGGCAGTAAATATGTGCCTCTCCTTCTTTTCTATAAACTTTCTCACCGCATGCAGGGCACACTTCCGGCATACGGAAAGGCACTGTATCCGAAGGACGCAGTTCAGTCTTTACCGACACGATCTCCGGGATGATCTCGCCGGCTTTCCTGACAACGACCATATCCCCGATACGGACATCCTTCTCTTTAATAAAATCCTCGTTATTCAGTGTCGCCTTGCTGACCGTCGTACCTGCAAGATGAACAGGGTCGAGAATGGCAACAGGTGTTAACTTACCGGTTCTTCCGACTGACACTTCGATCGACAGAAGACGTGTCTGCTTCTCTTCCGGCGGATACTTATACGCGATGGCCCAGCGCGGGATCTTGGCGGTCTCACCGAGTTTCTCACGAAGGGCGATCTCATTGACCTTGATAACCGCACCATCGATACCGTAGCTTAGTTCGCCACGGGATTCACCGATACTCTCGATGGCATTCCAGATCTCCTCATCTGTCCTGCACTCGATAAATCCCGGACTTGCCTCAAACCCGAGATCCGAAAGGAAACGGAGCGTATCTGCGTGAGAACTGAACTCTCTTCCGCGGACCGCCTGGATGTTAAACACGAAAATGGAAAGAGATCTCTCTGCCGCAACCTTGGCGTTCAGCTGGCGAAGCGAGCCGGCGGCCGCATTTCGGGGATTTGCGAAAGTCTTCTCTCCGGCGAGTTCTGCCTGTTCATTCACGCGCAGGAAGACCTCAAAAGGCATATAGACCTCACCTCTGACTTCCAGATAAGGGATCGACGGATCGATCGACTTCGGAAGGTTCTTGATCGTTCTTGCATTCTCCGTGATATCTTCACCCACGAGACCGTCACCGCGCGTAGATGCACGGATCAGGCGGCCGTTCTCGTATTCCACCGACACGGAAAGACCATCGATCTTTCTCTCGACCACGAAAGAAAGCCCGTCGGTACCTACCGTATTTCTCACACGTTCCGTAAACTCAAATACTTCATCCTTAGAGAAGATATCACCCAGACTCTTCATCGGAACCGCGTGCGTAACCTTAGAAAACTTCTCGTTCACACGTCCTCCGACATGCTTCGTCGGAGAATCCGGTGTCGCATAGATCGGATATTTAGTTTCCAGCTCCTCGAGTTCGCGGAGCATGGCATCATATTCAAAGTCGGAAATGATCGGAGCGTCATTCTCATAGTAGAGCTTATTGTGCTTTTCGAGTTCCGTCCGGAGGAACTCCATTCTTTCCCAGATCTCCATACAGAAACACCCCGTTATCTCTTGATTTTGCCATCCTTACGTCCTCCGGCGAGATAGATGACCGGAAGGAACGAAACAACAAAGAAAAAGCCGCTCCACACCAGAAGATCGACACCCAGAAGGTTTCCTACCTTCGAGAAAATGCTCGTCTGAGGCACAGTGATAAACGGAGACAGCTTATAAAGGTCCGTCTTCAGAAGACGGTAAAGCGGATTCATAATGCATTCGTAGCACATACGTACCGGAAGCGCCAGAATAAAGGCATCCGCGATATATCTCGTCCACTCGGTCCTGTTTGACAGGACCAGCACGATCGTCCCCGCCAGCACCACGGCAACAAACACGGATTCGATCGAGAAAGACTTCGATGTGAATACTCTCACACAGTATATGATACAGGCCAGAAGCGAGAGCGCCATCGCAATCGCATCGCTGCTCTCCATCCGGCCTAAAAGGAGCATCGCACATGTGATGCCCATAATGGTGATCAGTACTAAAACAGCAAAAGCAATTGCAGGCAAGCCCATCTTGCCTACAACTGCCTCTGTAGCCTGACATGTAATATCTGAAATGATGCGGAACGGATAAGTGAGCACCGTTCCCCAGAGCAGAAACAACAATATGGAAACGATCAATGCACGCAGATCACTTCGCACGGTTTTTGCCTTTCAGATACAAAAGTAAGGATTAATCTTCAAACTCGTACGGATCGTAGTCCGCCAGAAGCTCCTTAAGAACAGCCACTTCCTCCGCGGTCAGTGTGATGCCCTTACCTGCGCGCTCGTGCTCCGGAGCCCAGTCACGGATATCCAGCTTCGGCTTGCCATCATTCCAGCGGATGATGTTGACCTCACGATTCCAGTTAGACTTACTTGTCGAAAGGATACCGATCTCCTTAACGACCTCAGATTTAATCTCTGCCATAGCTCTACTTCCTTCCTTTCACGCGGTTTCACGATCCGGCACCCGCCGGGACCGCGCAAAACTGTTTTCAATACCACATGATTATATCATATATGCTATTATATATATACTTAAAAGAACAATTCTGTTCGAAAGGAAAAAGAACTGTCTTCTATGCACTGTATTCTATCTGCCGCAGCGGCCTTTTCGCTTAAGATACCGATCCTTCAGATCTTTCTTATTCTGGTCGTTCTCGGCATTCTTTTTATTGCTTTTATGGTCATCTCCGCCGCCATGGTCAAGGTGGATCACCGCGATATTTTTCCAACGGAAAAAGACCGGAAAGATACGAAAGAAATAAGAATCGGATTCTTTTCGGACACACACGGGTTCGGATGCCTCCGCTCGCCGGAATGGATCGCCGGTCATTTCATCGAAAGCAACTGCAATGTAGTGCTTTTCGGCGGTGACTGTGTGCATCACAGAAGCGTTCACAAATCTGATCTTAAGATGCTGACGGAGGTTGCCGCGCTCCTCAAGGAGAAGAACATCGATCTGATCGCCGTTCAGGGCAATCATGACTGGCATTTAGGCAAATCCGACTACGATAAGATGGGCGTTATCCTTCTGGGAGACACTTGGAGAGAGATACCTTTTGAACGGAAGATCGCCGTATGCGGCATTAACGACAGTGAAAGAGGATACCGTCCATGGGGAAAGATCCCGAACAGTTTCAGTGAATTTGACGGTTTCCGTCTGGTATTAGTCCACAACCCGGACTTCATCTATTCTCTTACCGATGCCTCAGAGCTGGATGCATCGGATCTTCCCTGCGACTATATCCTCTCCGGACATCTTCACGGCGGACAGGTCCATCTTCCGGGAAATCTCGAGTTTGTATTCTTCAGGAAAGACCAGATCGCCCGCGAAGAGGGGATCCTCGCAGGCGAATACAAGTTCCGCGGATACAAGGGATTCATCAGTAAGGGCGCCGGTAACGGCTTTCTGCCGATCCGCCTGATGGCCCGTCCTGAGATCCATATCCTGAAATTACATATCTGAGCCGTTACTTACGTACGGATGGGTTCTTCTTATTCAGCAGGATCAGTACAGCCGCTGAAATAAGTACGCCCGCGAAGAAGATCAGAGAAACCGCGAACGCTTCCAGATTAAATGCGATTGCAGAGGCAATCAGGCACAGCGCAAAAATAGCACAGGCAATATCAGTAAGCCAGCTCTTCATTAAAGCCATATACATATACCTCTTTCCTGAAACACTTCCCTGTGCTTCATGATTCTATTCTACGAAGGAAAGGTAAAGTCATCGTCAAACGAAGTTAAAGAAATAATAAAGATTGCCAGCGTCCAGCCCTCTCGGAAGTGAGAAAGATTAAGAAAGCGTCCTCCTAAAGCGCGAAAAAAGAGTTTTCCGAGCCTCCGCAGGGCAACGCCCGAGGACAGATCGAGAAAACTCTCTTTTTACGCGCTCTATTTAAGGACGCTTATTTAATCTTTTCTGCTTTGATCTTCCAGATCCCCTTTGCATACTCGCTGATGGTTCTGTCGGAAGAGAACTTACCGGAATTGCAGATGTTGATCCAGCACTTCTTAGCCCAGGCCATGCGGTTTGCATAATCCTTGTAAGCCTGGTCTCTGGTCTTTCTGTAATCGTCGAAGTCACCCAGTACATAGTAGGTGTCACCCGGCTGCCAGTTGCTGCCGTAGATCAGACCATTGAACAGATCCTGGAACATACCTGTTCCCTCGTCGCTGAATGTACCGTCTACCAGACGATCGAGCACCTTCTTCAGGCCCGGGATGTTCTCATACTGCCACTTCGGGTTGTAGTAAGCACGTGTTGCTTCCATATCCTCGACACGGCAGCCGAAAATGTAGACATTGTCATCACCTACGGACTGTGCGATCTCAACGTTCGCACCGTCCCATGTACCGAGAGTTACGGCACCGTTCATCATGAACTTCATGTTACCTGTACCGGAAGCCTCAAGACCTGCCGTAGAGATCTGCTCGGAGATATCTGCTGCCGGGAAGAGCTTCTCACCGTTACTTACGTTATAGTTCTCGATAAACACGACCTTCAGGCGTCCATCCATATCCGGATCGTTGTCGATCATCTTTGCGATCTCATTGATGAACTTGATGATCGCCTTGGCGCGGAAGTAACCCGGAGCAGCCTTTGCACCGAAGAATATGGTTACCGGCGGCATGTCGAGCTTCGGATTCTCTTTGATCCTGTCGTAGAGATTCAGAGCATAGATCGCATTCAGAAGCTGTCTCTTATACTCATGCAGACGCTTGATCTGTACGTCGAAGATGGAATCCGGATTGACCTTGATTCCCTTGGTCTTGGCAAGATGGTTGCAGAGAGCGACCTTATTGTCACGCTTAACCTTCAGGAAACGCTCCATGACCTTCTTATCGTTTGCATACTTCTCAAGTTTCTTGAGCTGGTCGAGATCGGTGACCCAGTCCTCGTTGCCAAGAAGATCGGTGATCAGTGCAGCCAGACCCTGGTCGCAGACACGGAGCCATCTTCTCGGAGTAACGCCGTTGGTCTTGTTGCTGAACTTCTCCGGATAGATCTCATACCACTCTTTAAGAGTATCTCTCTTAAGGATCTCAGTATGCAGTGCAGCAACACCGTTTACAGAATAGGACCCATAGATCGCCATCCAGGCCATCTGTACTTTTCCGTCGGAAAGGATCGACAGACGGTCAACAAGCTCGGAATACATGCCCATCTCGAAGAACTGGGCTCTCTGCTGGTTGTTGATGCCCTCGACGATCTCGAAGATTCTCGGGAACAGGAAGCGGAAGATATTGCAGTCCCACTTCTCCAGCGCCTCAGCCATGATGGTGTGGTTCGTGTAAGCAAATGTATGACGTACGATCTCCCAGGCGTCTTCCCACTTCACACCGTTTTCATCAACGAGGATACGCATGAGCTCCGGAATACCGATAACCGGGTGGGTATCATTGAGCTGGATGCTGTTGAGCTCGGCAAACTTGCTGAAATCGTTACCGTATACAGCCTTGTAGTTTCTTACGATATCCTGCAGGGATGCGGATACGAAGAAGTACTGCTGACGGACACGGAGCACCTTACCGTCATAAGATGTATCGTTCGGATAAAGCACTCTGAAGATATCGTTTACGCGGTTTCTCTCGATAACTGCGTCATCAAAACGCTGGGAGTTAAAGAGATTGAAGTCGAATTCCTGAGCAGGTTCGCACTTCCAAAGGCGCAGACGGTTTACGTTATGTGTAGCATAGCCTGTGATCGGCATATCGCAAGGGATCGCCCATACATCAAAGTCATTGAAGTGTACGCGGATCTTATCCTCATATCTCGGGATAACGAACGGATAACCGTTCTCCATCCAGGAATCCGGATGCTCTCTCTGGAAACCATTCTCGAATGTCTGACGGAACAGACCGTAACGGTAAAGGATACCGTAACCTGTTACCGGGAGATCCAGTGTCGCGCAGGAATCGAGGAAGCAGGCTGCCAGACGGCCGAGACCGCCGTTACCGAGCGCTGCGTCAGTCTCTTCTTCGAGGAGATCTGTCAGGTTGATACCGAAGCCCTTCATGGCCTCAACTGCCTGCTCGTAGATACCGAGGTTTACGAGGTTATTCAGCATGGAACGGCCAACCAGGAACTCAGCGGAGAGGTAATGAGCCTGACGGACCTTAGCATACTTCTCACGTGTCTTCTCCCAGTCATCCGCCATGATCTCAACGATGGAACGGGAAAGTGCAAGCCAGTAGTCTCTTGCAGTGCCCTTGTCCGCGCTCTTACCGGAGCAGGACTTGACCTGGAATGCCACCATATCGTGGAGTTCCTGAGC
>JAILHZ010000073.1 GCA_024695545.1 Clostridiales bacterium | reverse complement strand
GCTCACTCAAAAAGCGGTGTGGAGAAATATCTCTCCGCGGTATCCGGAAGGACAGTAACAACGGTCTTTCCGGGGCCAAGCTTCTTCGCCATAGCGATCGCCGCCGCGACGTTGGAACCGGACGAGATGCCGCACATCAGGCCTTCTTTTCTGGCCAGATCCTTCGCGGTCTCAAGTGCCTCCTCGTCAGATACAACATATACATCTTCGTAGATCTCGGTGTTGAGGTTCTCCGGGATCAGGCCGTCGCCGATACCCATCTGCAGGTGGGAACCGATATTACCGCCGGCAAGGATCGCCGCGTTCTCCGGTTCTACTGCCCAGATCGTGATGTTCGGATTCTGGGCCTTCAGGACTTCACCGATACCGGAAAGGGTTCCGCCGGTGCCGATGCCTGCGCAGAAACCGTCGATCGGACCTGCGACCTGTTCTAAGATCTCGACGCCCGTGTGATGGCGGTGGACCATCGGATTGGCCGGGTTCGTGAACTGCTGCGGAACGAATACGTTCGGATCTTCTTTCTCCATCTTCTCTGCGAGCTTTAAGCACTCGTCGATGGCTTTACCGATATCGCCGTCATCGTGGATGAGCTTGACCTCGGCACCGTAGTGCTCCACGAGATAGCGGCGCTCACAGGATACGGAGTCCGGCATGATGATGATCGTTCTGTATCCGCGGACCGCGCCGACCAGCGCAAGACCAATGCCCTGATTGCCGGATGTCGGCTCGACAATGATGGTATCCTTGGTGATCTTGCCGTCTTTTTCCGCCTGCTCGATCATGTTGAGCGCGGTGCGGGTCTTGATGGATCCGCCCACATTCAGGCCTTCGTATTTTACAAGCACGCGGGCCGAATCCTCTCCGACCATGCGGGAGGAAAGTTCGATCATCGGCGTATGCCCGACGGCTTCCAGTACATTCTTATAAACCATTTTACTTCCTGCTTTCTACGGGATATGTCCCGAAGAGTAATCAACCTTTTATCCTGAGGATATTAGGGCAAATGCTCTACTATTTTATATCCCTTATGTCCATCATGCAAGAAAAGCACCGAAAAGTATTGCAATTCCTTGCTTTCCGTGATATCTTTGTTTCATTGCGGAAGTGCTTTTATCAAAGATGAAAAAGGATCTGCAATGTTTGACCGCCACGACATCAGTGGTTAGTAGGCCATACGGACAGCCGGGTCAAATGCCGAAGCGGCAGTTTTTACTGCCTTATTGAGTGGGAAGTTCGAATTCCCTTAATGTTGATAAGTTGGTTATAACTTGTGAATAATCAATAAGAGTGCGATGAAGCTTTGGCTTTTAGGACCTCTTGCCCGTGGGCACGATGATGTGTTTTCCCGGAGAAGATTTTCAAGTTAGGACCATCTTGGAAAGGATGGATCAAATGGCGCACGAGAAACTTCGTCTCTACGGCTTTAACAATCTGACCAAATCCCTGAGTTTTAACATCTATGATGTTTGCTATGCCAAGACGGCACGCGAACAGAAGGATTATATTGCGTACATTAATGAGCAGTATAACTCGGAGCGTCTTACGAAGATCCTTACCAACCTCACCGAGATGATCGGTGCGAAGGTGCTCTCTATTTCCAAGCAGGACTATGAGCCGCAGGGTGCGTCCGTTACTCTCCTCATCGCCGAGGAGTCCATGATCCCGCATATGGAAGCGGAGACCGTGGTGGCACACCTCGATAAGAGCCACGTTACCGTACACACCTACCCGGAGTATCATCCGGATACAGCTATCGCTACTTTCCGCGTAGATATCGACGTCGCAACCTGCGGCGAGATCTCCCCGCTTTCCACATTGGATTACCTGATCGGAAGCTTCGATTCCGATATCATCACGATGGACTACCGTGTCCGCGGATTCACCCGTGACGTCAACGGCAAGAAGATCTTCCGCGACAAGAACATCGTGTCCATCCAGAATTATATCGACAGAAAAACACTCGAGCGCTACGATGCGATCGACATCAACGTTTATCAGGCGAACCTCTACCACACCAAGATGCTCATCAAGGATGTGGATCTGCAGAACTACCTCTTTAAGACAGATGTCTATGAGATCGCGCCGAAGACCCGTCTGGAGATCACCAACAATCTCCGCAAGGAAATGATCGAGATCTTCTCCGGAGCCAATGTTTTTGAAGCACCGGAGGAGGATAACGATTAAGTGGAGAAGGATTTCAAGCAAAGACAGAGCCGTGCCCCTATTGCCGAAGCACTCGACAATTACACTTCCGAGCGTGTCGTTCCTTTTGACGTGCCCGGACATAAGCACGGCCGCGGAAATCCCGAACTGACTGAATTTCTCGGCGAGCGCACCATGATGCTCGACGTTAACTCCATGAAGCCCCTGGACAATCTCTGCCACCCGGTCTCCGTCATCAAGGAAGCCGAAGAACTGGCCGCAGAAGCTTTTGGTGCAAGAGCGGCATTCTTTATGGTGGGCGGCACTACTTCTTCTGTCCAGGCGATGGTATTTACCGTCGCAGCCCGCGGCGAAAAGATCATCGTCCCGCGAAATGTTCACAGAAGTGTTATCTATGCGATGGTCCTCTGCGGCGCCATTCCGGTCTATGTTGATCCGGGTGCGCATGAGCAGCTGGGTATCGCGCTCGGCATGACTCTTAACGATGTCGAAAGAGCGATCCTCGATAACCCTGATGCCAAGGCCGTCTTCGTTAATAACCCGACGTACTACGGCATCTGCAGTGATCTCCGCGGTATCGTAAAACTCGCACATTCCCACGGAATGCAGGTCATCGTTGATGAAGCTCACGGCACGCATCTTTCGTTCTCAGAGAAGCTTCCCGTTTCCGCAATGGAAGCAGGTGCCGACCTGGCCGCAGTCTCCATGCACAAGTCCGGCGGATCGCTGACACAGAGTTCTTTCCTTCTGGTCGGAGGCGTGGAAAGTGAGGAGAATAAGGCTTCCGCGATCTCCCCTGCCTATGTCCGTCAGATCATCAACCTGACACAGACGACCTCCGGCTCTTACCTTTTCCTGTCGAGCCTCGATCTTTCCCGAAAGAGACTTGCTCTCCATGGAAAAGAACTGTTCGACAAGGTAATCGATATGGCCGAATATGCCAGAGAAGAGATCAACAGTATCGGCGGTTATTATGCCATTGGTTCGGAGCTGGTCGACGGCAAGGCCATCAGTGATTTTGATAAGACCAAGCTCGTCATCCACACTCTTCCCGTCGGTCTTGCCGGCATCGAGGTGTATGACCTGCTGCGTGATGAATACGATATCCAGATGGAGTTCGGCGACTTCGGAAACTGTCTGGCCTACCTCTCCGTAGGCGACCGCATCCGTGAGATCGAACGTCTTGTGGGTGCACTTTCGGAGATCCGCCGCCACTTCGGAAAAGAACCGCTCGTGTCCCTGCCGAACAGTTATCTGCCGCCGGTAGTAGTGCTTTCACCGCAGGAAGCGTTCTACGCGGACACCGAGCACATCGATTTCGGATCTTCAGTAGGAAGGATCTCCGCAGAGAGCATCATGTGCTATCCTCCGGGAATTCCGGTACTTGCTCCTGGCGAGAAGATCACCGTGGAAGTCCTTGAATATTTAAGGTTTGCGCAGGAAAAGGGCTGCCAGATCACCGGCGCCGAAGACGCAAGTCTCAAGACTCTGAAAGTCGTCAGGGAACGGACAGGATACTGATCTATGGGAAGAATGGAAAATGACGAGATCTTTATGAACGCTCTCGAAGAGGAATGTAGAAAAATCCCAAGCTTCATGCGCATGTCTCCTGCCAAGGCAAAGGTCATCAGCATCATCTTTTTCTTTATCGGCCTGGCAGAGCTCCTTGTCGTTTTCTTCTTGCCGCGCTGGCTGGGTGCGTATGTCACTTACACAAAAGATGCCGACGGCAGCATGATTATCAATAACGTATATCCGGTCGGGTATATCGTGGCGATGATCGCCGTTGCCGCGCTGACGATCCCGGTCATCGGGTATATTCTCTTCTCCAGGAAATTCGAGAAAGATGCTTTCCGCGATGCAAGCAGAATGGCAAAAACGCAGAAGGATCTTCAGGCGGCAAGCGAGCGGCGTACAGACCGTATGATCATGGAACAAGCTTCCAATCTCGAGATTGAACGCATTCACTCTTCTTCTGAAGAGAAAGATACTTCGGATGCCGTAGCTTCAGGCGAGTCTCTCTACGCTCCGCTGGACGAGGACCTCGGAAATCAGATCCTCCGCAAATCTACGAGAAAAGCACCGGACGAGATCGACCTTTTCGAACCGGATTCGGAGACTGAGATTTTCAAGAAAAAACAGGAATAAAAAAGATCCCCGGATCCAGGGATCTTTTTTGATGTTTCACTTATTCGCGAATTACTGCGAAGAGATTACTGCATCGGCTGTGTCGGCTG
>JAILHZ010000040.1 GCA_024695545.1 Clostridiales bacterium | reverse complement strand
CTCTGCCATTCTTCTGGCTTCCTCCGTCTCACGGATGAAAGACGGAAGCTGGTCGGCACCGAGAGCTACCGCGGAGACTTCAAGTTTCTCCTCGCCGGTCGCCGCCTTAAAGAGGTCGCTCAGTGCTTTTACCTCATCTTCTGAAGCCTTCTCACCTTCGAGCTCGGCATCGACACGCTTGAACTTGGTGTCGGAATTCTTATACTCCAGGAAGGAAATGAAGTTGTTATCCAGTTCCTCATTTAGAACGACAACGTCGAAGCCCTTTTCCTTCGCCATAGCAATGTAAGCCGCCTGCTGGTCCGGAGCCTTGGTGTAACGGACGGTGTCCTTGTTCTTATCCTTGGTCAGCTCTTTCAATGTGAAGAACTCGTTATCTACAGTCTTAAAGAGGCAGATATCCTTGACCTTCTCATAGAACTTCTCATCCTTCATCATGCCGTACTTCACAAAGATACTGATATCGGACCAGTAGCTCTGGAAGCCCTCACGGTCATTCTTAAAGACTTCATTGAGCTTATCGGAGACCTTACGGATGATATGAGAGGACAGTTTCTTGACGTATTCATCCTGTTGCAGTGCCGAACGGGAAACATTCAGCGGCAGGTCCGTGCAGTCGAGGCAGCCACGCAGCAGGAAAAGGAATTCCGGGATAACTTCCTCGATGTTATCGGCAACAAAGACCTGGTGGTTGTAGATCTTGATACGGCCTTCAAGTGTCTCGTATACGTTGTTTGTCTTCGGGAAATAGAGGATACCCTGAAGATTGAACGGATAGTCCATGTTGAGGTGGATCCAGAACAGCGGCTCCTTCATATCATGGAAAACCGTTCTATAGAAGTTCTTGTACTCTTCCTCCGTGCAGTCCTTCGGAGACTTTTTCCAGAGCGGTTCGGTATCATTGATCGGCATGATCTCATGTTCATGCTCCTTATATTCTTCACCCTTCTCCTCAGCTTCTTTTCTCTTCTTCGCTTCCTCAGCCTCATGCTTTCTGTCCGCGACCACATCACTGTAGTAAAGGTCAAAAGGCATGAATGAGCAGTATTTCTTCAGGATCCCGCGGATCTTACCGGCATCGAAGATCTTCTTCGCTTCCTCGGAAAGCGTGATCGTGATCGTCGTACCGCGCTCCGATCTTTCAGAATCAGAGATCTCGTAATCCATACCGTCATCCGATACCCAGGAAACTGCAGGAGCATCCTTGCGGAAGGACTTCGTATCGATCCTTACCTTATCTGCGACCATGAAAGCGGAATAAAAGCCGAGACCGAAATGGCCGATGATGCCGCTGGCATCTGTGCTCTCTTCCTTATACTTCTCGACAAAATCCATCGCGCCGGAAAAAGCGATCTGGTTGATGTACTTATCGACTTCTTCCTCGGTCATACCGATGCCGTTATCCGTAAACTCGATTGTTCCCTCTTCACTGTCGAAATTGACATGCAGCTGATAATCATCGGAATCTTCCTTCACAGCTTCGCCGAGGTCCACAAGACGCTTGAACTTCGCGATCGCGTCTGAACCGTTACTTACCAGCTCACGGACAAAGATGTCCTGATCCGAATAAAGCCATTTTCTGATGATTGGAAAGATATTTTCCGTAGTTACTGAAATCGTTCCTTTTTTAGCCATTTTCTTCCTCCAGTTATTATCCAGAAAGTCCGGTATGATCCGGGCCTGATTATTTATGCAGTTCGATATAACGGTGCACGATCGTCTGATAGCTCTCCATCAGATCCAGAAGTTTCGGGCATTCCGACGAACGGAACTCATAATCTTCCACGCTGTGCACAGGCAGGATATCGAAAGGCGAACTCGTTACGAAAAGCGCCAGCTCCGGCGGGCCGTCATCCTCTTCCTTTTCCATTCTTACGAGCTCTTCCAGGCTGAAAGCACCTTCCTCCAGAGCAAGTCCGGATTCGGCGATCGCATCCTTAACATATTTACGGGTAATACCGATCAGGATCAGATCCTCTGACGGTGAATAAACCGTATCTTTATACAAAACGAAGAAATTCGAACGGCCGCCCTCGACCAGCTTCCCGTCCTTACCGGAAAGAATGACTTCATAAGGCATTCCGAAAGATGTTTCTCGAGAAGAAGCCTCGGCCACCGCCTTCTTATAGTCACCGCGGAAAACCTTGACATGCGGTTCGACTCTCTCCCACTGAAGATTCGTGGTAACAATACCCTCTTTATACATCTTCTCAGTCGGATAGGTCATATTGCTCAAATATACGAGCCAGAGAGACTTGGTAATGACGATCCGGACGTTTCCGTCAGACATACCGCTCTCCCAGATCATGGACTCGGCCGCAAAGTGATAAGTATCGGGATCGATGGGGAAATCCTCTTTCGCCTCAACGGATTTCTTCAGACGCTGCATGTGGTCTTCCCAGAAAAGCAGGATCCCCTGCTGAAACCGCACAGATTCGTAATATGTGATCTCCTCAGTCGGAATAAATAGACGGCTTGCTTCCGGAGCGTCAAAAGCGACTTTTTCGCCATTTAACGTGCAGTATGATCCGATGTTTCCTTCCACCAGTGGATACGCCATGATCCGGTCCCCTTTCAACTTCGGAAGGCTCTCGCTTCAAAAGCCCCCGCATACCGTATAATTTTACTCTTTAACAGATGTTTAGTAAACAAAGATAAATTCGTTAATTGCACAACATTTATATACTTGTATAAAGTAGTAAACATAAATAAAATGAATTTCGAAATATCGGTTGACGCAGCGAATATCGTCTGTTAAAATGCCTTTATGCAAAATCGTTTATAATTATTCATTCATGGAGGTGCCTTATGGCAAAGGAAAAATTCTTACTTGCGTATTCAGGCGGACTGGATACATCCATCATCATCCCGTGGCTCCTGGAGAACTACGATTGCGAAGTAGTTGCTTACTGCGGCGAAGTCGGCGTTGGTGTCGATCACGATTACCTCGAAAAGAAAGCTCTCAAGTGCGGCGCTATCAAGTGCATCATCGAAGATATCTCCGAAGAGTTTGTTTCTGACTTTGTCTTCCCTACTCTTAAGGCAAATGCAGTTTACGAGGGTAAGTACCTCCTCGGCACATCCATGGCACGTCCTGTAATCGCAAAGCACTTCGTTGAGGCTGCACACGCTAACGGCTGCACCACAATCGTTCACGGCTGCACAGGTAAGGGTAACGATCAGGTTCGTTTCGAGCTTTCCATCAAGGCTCTGGATCCTGACATGAAGATCCTCGCTCCGTGGAGAATCTGGGATATCAAGTCCCGTGACGAAGAGATCGACTACGCTAACGCACGTGGTATCGAAGTTCCGGTTACTAAGGAGAACAACTACTCCAAGGATGAGAACCTCTGGCACCTCTCTCACGAGGGTATGGACCTCGAAGATCCGGCAAACGAGCCAAACCTTGACAAGATCCTCGAGCTCATGGTTTCTCCTGAGAAAGCTCCGGACACACCGACCTATGTAACGATCAAGTTCGAGAAAGGTATCCCGGTAGAAGTTGACGGCCAGAAGATGTCCGCTGCTGATCTTCTCAGATACTGCAATAAGGTTGCAGGCGCAAACGGCGTAGGTATCGCTGATATCGTTGAGAACCGTCTCGTTGGCATGAAGAGCCGTGGCGTTTACGAGACACCTGGCGGAACTCTTCTCTTCGCTGCTCACCGTGAACTCGAGCTTCTCACTGTTGAGCGTGACACCATCCACTACAAGGACCTTGTTGCGCAGAAGTTCTCCGAGCTCGTTTACTACGGTCAGTGGTTCCACCCGCTCCGCGAGGCTATCTCCGCATTCGTAGATAAGACACAGGAAGTTGTTACCGGCGAAGTCCGTATGAAGCTCTACAAGGGTAACTGCACACCGGCAGGCACCACTTCTCCGTTCTCCCTCTACGATCCGGAAATCGCAACATTCGAGGCTGACGATGTTTACAACCAG
>JAILHZ010000032.1 GCA_024695545.1 Clostridiales bacterium | reverse complement strand
GATCCAGGAAGACGAGCGCGGCACATATATCTTCAATTCCAAAGACATGTGCATGATCGGGCATATCCCTGAGCTGATTAAAGCAGGCATTACGAGCTTTAAGCTTGAAGGAAGGATCAAGGGTGCTTTTTACGCGGCATCTGTGACCAAGGCGTATAGAGAGGCGGTAGACCTCTATATGGAGGATCCCGAGCACTATTCCGAGGATCCGAGATGGCAGGAGATGCTTGATCGTACTGTCCACCGTGAATTTGCAACAGGTTTCTACTATGACAGACCGGGCGAGAACGCCCAGATCTTCCCGGATAAGACCTATCACAGGCCGGCATTCGTGGTCGGTGTGGTCACGGGATATGACGAAGAGAAGGGCTGCGCAATCGTATCCCAGAGAAATAAGATCTTTAAGGGAGATACACTGCACATCCTAACACCGGACGGATATCCGGAGCCGATCACGGCAGAAGAGATATTCGATGAGAACGGAGATCCGATCGAGTCGACTCCGCATGCTGAGATGAGGTATCTGCTGAAGGTCGGAAAACCGCTGCCGGCATACTCCTTCTTAAGCCGTGACGGCGATAAGGACGAAGGTATCTTTAAGAGCGGAGACCAGCCCGCACAGACGAAACCGTAGAAAACACCCACCCCTGGAATGAAGAGGGGAAAGGAGGCTGGAGAGTATGAGTTTTAATGATGAGAAGATCCCGCTTAAGCCGTTTTCTACGCCCTCCGACCGGGAAAAAAGGGAGATCAAGGCCGGACTCTTTTGGTGTGCCGGACCGATATTTTATCTTCGTATCATTTTCAGGATCCTTCTGTACATCGGGGTTCATGCGTTTTTTGTAACACTTCCCGTGTTAAAGATCACTTTGAATGACGCATTCTGGGTAGCATTGCCGCTTTTGGGCATTGCGTTTATTTCTTTCATTCTGGTAGTTTTCCGTATTTATCATAGTGAGTATGAAGAAACCGATGATCTGCCGCCTTCGGATAATATGATGAAGTTCTGGGTTTTGACAGCGCTTCTGGATCTGACGATGTTTTTTATGAGTGCTATCTTCCGCACGAATGTCGTGTATATGATCACTTACAGTATTCTGGCAGTCGTTTCCCTGATTTTGCTGGCTCGAAAACTTTTGACTATCTATCGCTTTGAGGTTGGCCTTTCAAGTGTGATCCGTTCCGGAAAATACGAAGTGATGGGTGCAGAAATCATGCGCAGAAGAATCGAGAATATAGAAAACTATAGACATGAATATGGCACATTAGTTGCAAGGTTCTATTATCTGGAAGTACGAGCGGATAATGGTCTGGATTACACGGTACAACCAAGATGGTCGACCTACCGTTCTGTCCAAGAAGGTATGCGCGGATATCTTCTTTCTTATCACGAAGGGTTGAATAAAGACGAGGATACCCCGATGATGATATTCTGCAAGACAAAAAAGAGTAAAGAATGAGGTGCAGAAGACTGATCTTCCGCACCTCTTTTGTTCGATGCTGGTCCTATCTCACTGGATCAGAGACCATGTAATTCTGCGTAAACAGTAGTTTCGCCCTTGCGGACATATACTTCCGGGAAGTATATGACTGACGCCAGGTTCCTATGTGAGTACATACCTGCAGTAGTGCGCAGTTCAAATTGCAGATCATCGTTGATGTCGGCTTTTTCAGGATCTGAGATTCCGAATGACTTGGTGAAATCTTTCAGGCTTGCATCGTATTCTGCGTCCCAGGAAATCCACTGATCATAGTAGACATCCGTTGTATTATACAGGTGCGAATACACCTGATTATAAATCAGAACTACTGTGTTACCTTTGAGCTCCATAGAAAACCATACGTCACCCTGATTGACAGCGATACATTCCGCAACAGCTGTTCTGGCTGACAGGAAGATATCCGATTCTGCCGGGAATTGTGTGCTGGTGTTGAACGTGAAGTGTCCGGTATGCTTTTTCTTATCGAGTTCGTAAACACTTTTCGGAAGATCTTTAAGTTCATAGATCTCGCGATCCTTTATTTCACCATCTGCAGCAGTCAGATTCTGCGGCGTGTGGAATTTAGGATGGGATTGTTCATAATAGTCTTTCTGTTCTTCGTACTCGTCCTCATATCCTTCGGAATCAAAATATATGTCTGTGAATGCTGTGAAGAATTCAAGAGCGTCATCTTCATCTGCGAACCTATATTGGTAAATGAAAGAGGCATTCTGCTTTTCTTCGCTCGTCTTTGTTTTGAAATTCCGGCTCGGGATAGTTACTTCCTCCCAATCCTCCTGGTCGTACGAGAATTTGCAGTAAACAACAGATTCCATTGAAGCTTCTGCTTCATCCATTCCTTCAAAAACCTGGCGCATTATTCTCATAGGCGCAGTGTTGTAAATTATGTTCGCATTTGCAAGCTTTAAGGCACCATAAGAGAAGTCGTATATGTTGAGATACCCGGCATCTTCGACATAGAAGCCCTTTTTCCAGTCCTTGAAGGATAGCCCTGAAGTGTCAGACAGATCGACGCTTTTAGCATCCATCTTGTTTTCGAGATACTCTGTCAATTGCTTTGTGTCAGTAAAGTCTTTCTTTTTCTTTCCGCAACCGCAGGTGGAGAGAAGGAGAGAGACTGTACATACAGTCAGGACCGCGTTTTTGATTCTTCTGTTGATCATACCCAAACCTCCCGATTATGATTCAAAAATTAGACTATTATTGTGCGTGTTTTTATCACCCGAAAAAACCTTATGACATGATCCAGCAGAGTGCAAGGAATGCGATTCCGAGAACGAAATCAATATGGAAGTGCTCGCGAAGCGGGATGGAAAGCGGCTTTCCTTCTTCTGTTCCGCATCGCATATCTTCGTTTTTCTGAAGATAACGGAGAAGACGCAGCTGCCGGAGAAGTACCATTATCATAACAAGACCGAGAACGATTCCGATGATGGATGCGTAGATCGTCATACGGTCATAATCCATCGCATTCTGAACAGCAGCCGGATCCTGCGTGGGCAGGTACTTGCTGAGAAGGATCCGGACACAGAAGAATCCGAACCTCGTAAGACAAGAACAGATCGTATTATCCGTGAAGTAGCGGACACAGGAACATAGAAGACCTGTAATGAGAAGGACAGGAAGCTCCAGACGGTTTACGGCAAAGAGTGTGCTGAGGATCGCCGGAATCGGAATTCTCAGCCACCATTTATCCGGTATTACAGCATAGACGAGACCGCGGAAAAACAGTTCCTCGATCAGTACCGGCAGGACGACGACCATGATGACCTTAAGGATCAGTCCGTAGATCGAGCCTTCTTCAGTAACATAGTAGTAGAGCTGCGGCGGAATCGGGTTCTCCATCTTCAATTGCATGTAGATGAAAAGATTATGGACGCCGACGGAGACCATCATGACAGGGGCGCCGACCATAAATGCCAGGAAATAGCCGCCTAATCCGGGGTTTCTGCCCCATGTGTGGTGAGATCCGATCTTATAGTGCTCGGTGACGAGAACATATACGAGAAGCAGTGCCAGCAGGCGGAACAGCGTAATCAGAGAGAATCCGATCAGAGAGGTCTTCGAGAAAAAGAGCTTCTCTTCGGGAAGCTCTGCCCAGATCATCTGAAGAAGGAACGAAAGTCCGAAAGCACCGGCCATGACGATACCAAGGTTCGGATACGAAGACGGGCATAGAAAGGGAAGAACATATTCCTTCAGAATTACCGGAAAACTCAGCGAACCGCGCTTTTGCTGATCACTCATTAGATGCCTCCCGATACCTGACTGAACAGGCGGTCAAACAGTTCCAGGAAGTATGGTTCATACAGCAGGAAAAGCACTGTTCCGAGTACAAGGAACGGTCCGAATGCCAGATAATCCGGGTCATCGGCGAAGTGCATCTCGCGCTTCTTCTTGGCAAGGATCTTTCTGGCCTTGGCAGGATCCGGACTCTCGCGGATCTCTTTTTCTTCTTTGGCAATACGGATACGCTTTCTGATAACCATCGGAACCGCTACGATACCGGCCGTTACAAAGGAAATGAACACAACGAAGATCAGTCCCTTAAGACCGGAGAGAAGACCGCAGAGGAACAGGAGCTTAACGTCGCCCATGCCCATAGCTTCGGCCTTAGCAATCGCCGAGGAAAGAAGTCCGATGAGAAGAAGGGCTCCGCTTCCGACGATGGCAGCGATCATACGGTTCAGAATGAAGTAATACCAGGGCTTAGAGGCTTCGATCCAGAGATTCCCGTCAACAAAGTCGCTGATGAAATAGAGGATCGAAAGTGCAATGTTGAAAACGATGACGTGATCCGGAATGATGCGGTTCAGTTTGTCCGACATGATAATGACGGTAAAGCCCGGAAGTGCTACAAACAGCGCGGTTACACGGAGCCAGTGTTCTGCACAGAGAAAATCCGGATAAAAAGCGGAACTGATAAATACCAGAATTGCGTAGATAACGGCGAAAATGCCGATGTGGTAGGGCTTCAGGCGCTTGGCCCAGCGTACATTCTCCGCCTTGGGATCGAAATCGTAATCCTGAAGCCAGGCTTCAGGCATCTTGTTAAACATGAAAAAAGCCGGAACAGCCATAATGGCCGCAATCAGCGCTAATACAATGGTTTGAGACGTTACTGTCATATCTGCCCTCCGGAGAATACTATATATAATAATACTTTGATTTGCAGAAATTGTGAAGTCTGCTACAATAGCAAATGTGGTTTTATAAACCTATGGGGAAAAGGAGGTGCATCGTTATGAGTGAACGTGCACAAAAGAAAGAAACACAGAAGACAGTAAAGAAAACAGCAACAGCTAAGAAAGCTGCTCCGGC
>JAILHZ010000014.1 GCA_024695545.1 Clostridiales bacterium | reverse complement strand
CTCTCTCCGAACCACCCGACACTTCGTGGTACAGCTCAGAACCCGGATATCTACTTCCAGGGCAGAGAGGCTTCCAACCCGTTCTATCTTGCAGTACCGGATCAGGTTCAGGCTTACATGGATAAGATCAATGAGATCCGTGGCACAAACTACAAGCTCTTCAACTACTATGGTGCTGAGGATGCTGACCGCGTAATCATCGCTATGGGTTCTGTCTGTGAGACAGCAGAAGAAGTTATCGACTTCCTTAATGCTCATGGTGAGAAGGTTGGTCTTGTTAAGGTTCACCTCTATCGTCCGTTCGCAGCTGACAAGCTCCTCGAGGCTATTCCTTCCACAACAAAGGCAATCGCAGTTCTCGACAGAACAAAGGAGCCTGGTTCCTATGCAGAGCCGTTGTTCCTTGATGTTGCAGCTGCTTATGTTGGCAAGAATGCTCCGAAGCTCATCGGCGGCCGTTATGGTATGGGTTCCAAGGATACAACACCTGAGACGATCCTCGCAGTTTATAAGGAACTCAAGAAGGATCAGCCGAAGGAAAGATTCACCATCGGTATCGATGATGACGTTACATTCCTCTCTCTCGATTGCTCCGAGTCTATCGAAGTTGCAGGCGAGGGTACAGTTCAGGCTAGATTCTGGGGTCTCGGTGCTGACGGTACTGTTGGTGCTAACAAGAACTCCATCAAGATCATCGGTGACCACACAGATATGTATGCTCAGGCTTACTTCTCTTACGACTCCAAGAAGTCCGGTGGTATCACGATCTCTGACCTGAGATTCGGTACAACTCCGATCCGTTCCACATACCTCATCAACAAGGCTGACTTCGTAGCTTGCCACAACCAGTCCTATGTTTATGAGTACGATATGCTCTCTTCCCTGAAGCCGGGCGGCACGTTCCTTCTCAACACTCAGTGGACAAGAGAAGAGCTCGAGGACAGACTCCCGGGCGCTATGAAGAGATATATCGCTAACAACAACATCAAGTTCTACACTCTCGACGCTGTTGCTAAGGCTAAGGAGATCGGTCTCGGCGGAAGAATCAACACCATCTGCCAGTCTGCATTCTTCAAGCTTTCCGGTATTCTCCCGGTTGAGCAGGCTGTTGACTACATGAAGAAGGCAGCTCTCAAGTCCTACGGTAAGAAGGGTGACGATATCGTTCAGATGAACTACGCTGCTATCGACGCAGGTGTTGATGCAGTAGTTGCAGTTGACATTCCGGATTCCTGGAAGACAGCTGAGGACAAGCCGGTCGAGAAGAAGGCTGTTCCGGAGTTCATCGAGAAGGTCGTTAACGTCATGAACAGACAGGAAGGTAACAAGCTTCCGGTATCTACCTTCAAGGGTATGGAAGACGGTACTTTCCCGCAGGGTACAGCTGCTTACGAGAAGCGCGGTACTGCTGTTGATATTCCGGTTTGGGATGCTTCCAAGTGTATCCAGTGTAACCAGTGCTCCATCGTTTGTCCGCACGCTGCTATCCGCCCGTTCCTTCTCAATGAGGAAGAGGCTGCTAAGGCTCCGTTCGAGGTTAAGGACGGCATGAAGGGCTACGAGCAGTACAAGTTCCGCATTCAGGTATCCGCTATGGACTGCCTCTCCTGCGGTATCTGCGTAGAGTCCTGTATCGCTAAGGAAAAGGCCATCACGATGGTTCCGCTCAAGGATAACCTCAAAGAGGCTGACAACTGGGATTACTGTGTTGCTCTGTCTCATAAGGATAACCCGATGAACAAGGCCAGCATCAAGGGTTCTCAGTTCGAGCAGCCGCTCCTCGAGTTCTCCGGTGCATGCGCAGGTTGTGGTGAAACACCTTACGTTAAGCTCCTTACACAGCTCTTCGGTGACAGAATGCAGATCTCCAATGCTACAGGTTGCTCCTCTATCTGGGGTGGTTCTGCTCCGTCTATGCCTTATACAACAAACTACAGAGGCTTCGGTCCTGCTTGGGGCAACTCCCTCTTCGAAGATAACGCTGAGCACGGTCTCGGTATGTTCCTCGGTTACAAGCAGCTCAGATCCAGAGCTAAGTCCCTCGTTGAGGAGACAGTAGCTTCCACTTCTTCTGAAGACCTCAAGGCTGCAGCTCAGGCTTGGATCGATGGATTCACATCCAGCGACAAGGCTCGTGAGTATGCTGAGAAGCTCGCTGAGGCTCTGAAGGCTGAAGGTTCCGATTCTGCTAAGAAGGCTCTCGAGTATGAAGACTTCTTCATGAAGAGATCCCAGTGGATCATCGGTGGTGACGGATGGGCTTACGATATCGGATACGGCGGACTTGATCACGTTCTCGCTTCCGGTGAGGATGTCAACGTTCTCGTTCTCGATACAGAGGTTTACTCCAACACTGGTGGACAGGCTTCCAAGTCTACACCTCATTCTGCTGTTGCCCAGTTCGCTGCAGGCGGTAAGGCAATCAAGAAGAAGGACCTCGGCATGATGGCTATGAGCTACGGTTATGTATATGTTGCTCAGGTTTCCATGGGTGCTGATAAGAACCAGCTGATCAAGGCATTCACAGAGGCAGAGGCTTACCATGGCCCGTCCATCGTAATCTGCTATGCTCCTTGCATCAACCACGGTATCAAGGGCGGCCTGAAGGTTGCTCAGATCAAAGAGAAGCAGGCTGTTGACTGCGGTTACTGGCATCTGTTCAGATTCAACCCGACTCTCACAGCAGAAGGCAAGAATGCATTCACTCTCGACTCCAAGGAGCCGACAGGCGATTTCATCTCCTTCCTCAAGAGCGAAGTTCGTTACAACTCCCTCTACAAGAAGTATCCGGAAGACGTCGTTGACGGTATGTTTGAGAAGACACACCAGGATGCGATCGAGCGTTACGGTACTTATGTAAAGAAGGCTAACGAGGCTTAATCTCAGGCTTAATTACAGGCTTAACAAAGGAGCGGTTTCCGAAAGGGGACCGCTCCTTTTCACTTCTTTCGGAGGGGAAAAGGTGCTATAATGGAAACACTTATTTTTCCTTGGAGGTCAGTCATGACAGCGGACGATAAAGAGAAGCTTCTGCTTTCCGACACACCGGTGCCGGATCTTTTCATAACGCAGTATATGTCTTCGCTGACGGCCTCCTCGATCCGCATCTATCTGATGCTTCTGATGAACCGCAGTTCTTTTGGCAAGATGAATGTCCAGACGATCTCGAAGAAACTCGGATTTACACAGGCGGAAGTCGAAGAACAGCTCTTCTACCTGACATCGGCGGGACTCCTTGAGCAGTCTGAAGATGGCACGCTTCTTCTGGTGGATATCAAGGCCAGAGAAGTCGACCGCTATATCGAGTCGAAGAAGAACGGCGACATGGAGATGCCGCCGCAGCACAGAGATGCTGCGACGACCCGTCTCTCGGCAAGTATCGCAGATACTTTCTTTGCCGGGCACATGGGCTATATCTGGTACCGTTTTATTGATGAGAGCAGCTCAGTCTTCAAACTCGATCAGAACGTGATCTATGCGCTTTTTACGAATCTTCAGGAGAGAAGAAAGCTCTTCGGGAAGAATACCCGTCCGGCGGAAGAACTCCGTGAGAAATGGTGTAACCGGGGCGTTCACTCGGAAAAAGACCTCGAGAAGGTATTGGGCGAGGACAGAAAGATCGATGAGTGCAGGGATTCCCTCGGTAAGAAACGCAGGAAAGCACTGGACGATGTCGATCTGGAGTATATCCGCACGTGGATGCTGACCTATAAGATGGAACCGGATGTGCCGGCTTTCCTCTATACTTTTCTTCGCAAGGACAAGGATATCGAGAAGGTCTCGATGAAGCAGATGGACGAGATCCTGCAGGAGTGGTTCTCCCATAACATCCATAATGTTGAGGATGCGAAGAACTACGAACTGAAGAAGCAGGCCGCGGACAGAACGCAGGCGATGATCACGTTCTGCGGAGAACTTTTCAGAAAGAGACTGGACGGACCGGATCTTCAGATCATTGAGAAGTGGGCCAATACCGACTGCTGGGAAGAGCCGATCGTGCGCTTCGCATATGAGACGCTCCATAAGTTCATGGGATCGATCACGCTGTCACAGGTGGACGAGCGTCTTTCTCTCTGGAAGGCCAACGGTGTCGCTTCCGTAACGAAAGCGAAGCAGTTCGAGGCGGAACAGAAGAGAAAGAATAAGGAATTATACCAGGAAAGAAAATATGCTTCTTCTGCCGGCACATCTTCGGATGTCGCCTATATGGAGAATGAATATACGAAGGAACATCTGGACAGTAAAGAGCGGGAGTCTCTCGATGTCCTGGATGCTCTTCTGAAGGATGAGTAAGGAGACGCCTATGGACAGTGTATATGAGGATGTACGAAGCATTCTGGAAAACCGCCGGATCCGAAGCGAGATCCTTCAGGAACAGAAGAATGAGCAGATCCGTAAGGAGAATCCTGAACTCGATAAGATCGAGCAGGAGATTGCGGATACGACAGAACAGATCCTTTTGAATTCCCTGGACGGAAAGAGCAGCGATGATCTGGAAGGTGAACTCCGCCGTCTGAACAGGAAGAAAGAGCGTATCCTTGCCACCTGCGGCATCTCTATGGATGAATTCGAAGCGAAACCCTACTGCAGCAAGTGCGGGGATACCGGATACATCCGGGAAGAAGGAAAAGACGGCTCCGAGAAGGTCACTCTCTGCGAGTGCATCCGTACGCTGATCGCGCCGGTCATGATCAACCGATCCGGTGTGGAGAAGTATCCTGACTTTTCTTTCGAGAAAGGCTCGGATGAGTTCTTCAGCAGTGACCCGAGAATGCTCGAGACCTATACGAAACTGAAGCTCCTGACCGAGAAGGAAAGAATCCCGAATGCCGTATTCTACGGACGTTCCGGCAAGGGCAAGACATTCACTGCCGTGGCGATCGCAAGAAGATACGCCCAGAAAGGCCGGTCCTCTTTTGTGATCCGCCTTGCGGAGGCGCAGGAACTGATGATGGAGCACAGGAAGATGATCCAGGCTTTCTATACGCTGGCCGACAAGGAACGTGCCGTCGAGCGCAAGGTCGCATATCTTTCGGAGGCGGACCTTCTGGTGCTTGATGATCTCGGCGTGGAGCCGCGTACCGGCAACACCGAAGCGGATCTCCTGAATCTTCTCGACACGAGGATCCTTGCGGGGAAGACCACGATCATCACGACGAATTTTGATATGGAATCTCTGAAAGACAGATACGGCGGAAGATTCTTTGACCGTATCGACAGGAATTTCGCGCGTTTCCATTTCTCGATGGAGGGCACACGCGCATGATCACCAATGGTGTGGACATTGTCTCGATCGCGAGGATCGAAGCCGCAGTGAAAAGAAGCGGAGATGCCTTCTGGAGACGTGTGTGTTCCAGGGAGGAACTTGCGATCGTGCCGTCAAACGAGACCAGAAAGATCGAGTTTCTAGCCGGACGCTTTGCCGCGAAAGAAGCTGTTTCAAAAGCACTTGGAACGGGCATCGGCGGCCGTGGCGTGGCGATGACGGATATGAAGATCCTGAAAAAGGAGAACGGCGCGCCGTATGTCGTACTGGCCGGATCTGCGCTGGAAGTATACGGGAATGGCGGCGGAACTTCCATCAGTCTCTCGATATCCCACGATGAAGGTATGGCCGTGGCTTTCTGCTGTATCGAATGGAAGGCGGAAAGTGAGTCATGAAGAAAGAATCGCGCTTTTTCAAGCAGACAAAACTGAAGCTTTCCTCCATCTTCAAGAAAAAGAAGAAGGATGACGGGATCTCCGGTTCCGGAATCTTTATTGAGCCTGAGGGAAACTACGGTAAAGCGGAAGACCTGGCAAATGTGTGGTCTTTGGACAAGGCCGATTCATCAGTATCGGAGGATACGACGAAGCGCTGGCCGAGATTTGCGCTGGCCGTCTCCATCTTCGTGTTCATCATGCTCTTCGTATTCCTTCTGCTTCCGAAAGTGCTTCCCGGATTCTTCAAGAATACGGATATTGCACTGTTTGTGGAAAAAGATCCGGAACTCGTCTATGACGATACTTACCGTGTGGTTAAGGTCAGTGCCAGTTCTGTTATGTCTAAGGACAGTGTCACGAGCAAGAGGATCACGCAGGTCCTGATGAATGAGCCCGTACACTTTTTGAGCGACGATTGCCAGAACGGATATGTCCTGATCCGTACGATGGATAATATCGTCGGCTATGTGAAGAGTGATGAACTGAATACGGACATGTCTTCGTGCGAGCCGGATCTGCACCTGTATAAGCTTGTTGTTGCAGATATCTCCAAGCGCGTCATGTCACACGCCAGTAACGGTACCCTGATCTGCGAAGTGACCATGAATACGGTGCTCTATGCGGATGTAAAGCGTGACGGTGTATATCAGGTCCACCTTCCGAATGGTGAGGACGGCTGGATCAGCAGCAGTGGTGTTATCGAACTCGGAGTCAACGAGAAGACAGATGTCGTCGGAGTACGATACTTTGTTTCCTCGGCACTTACCATGGTCAATGCAAGCTATCTGGATGGCGGTCTTACGAAAAGAGGCATCTCGATCCAGGGACTGATTTATGTATCGGCAGGCGTTAACGGTATTCCGATCCCCCGTGAACTGAAGGATCAGATCAACTGCGGAGAAGAAGTCACACTCGAGTATGACGCGGTAACCGGCGACCTTCTGCCGGAGAGCATCATTCCGGGAGATGTGGTTTTTCTGGCTGATCCGTACAAGCCGGGCAGCAAGGAGCCGTATGAAGCGGCGATCTGTACCGATACGGGTGTCCTTCTGATGCGCGCATCGACAGGTACGTCGATCAAACTCTGTAAGTTCAACGCGGACTCCGATGTGGTCAAGCGTATCATCACTGTGCGCCGTATCTTCTCATAACATTATTCAGGATTCATTGTTCGTGAGGGAATTTTCCCCGCATCTATCCCTCTCTCTGGAGATATAGTACTCGTGCTTCAGACTTCGGAATCCCATCTTCTTAATGTCATCGTAAGTGATCCTGTAATTTCCCTTGTAGTGGCGCCCTGAGTCAAGGTAGCGCACGTATTCCAGAAGATACATATCCAGTTCGTGAAGGCTCTTATCCGTCGTGATCACGGGAAAGAACCAGCGGCTCCAGGTAAACTGGTCATCATGTTTTTCGTTATAAAACTTCTTATTGAAGGTGCGGATCAGGGCTCTGGCGGCACGCTCATATTCGGCACTGGTTTTTGTCTTCCATCTTAAAAGAGCTCTGGCCTTTCTTCGGATCTTTCCCTTCAGTTTATCTTTTGTCACTTCCGAGATGTCCACTTCTCCGTTCCTGTAGCTGAATCCCAGAAACTCCCAGGGCTCTCCGGGAGAACTGATCGAGACCTTGTTCGGATTTACGGAGAGGCCCTTTTCTCCGATATGTCTGTAGAAGTCGGAGATGAGCCTGTCGAGTTCTTCCCGGGACCTTGCGAAGATCAGGATATCATCGGAGTAGCGGAAGTACGAAGCGCTGAGGCTCTCGAAATACCGGTCCATCGAAAGAAGATAGACGTTGGCAAAGAAAGGGGAGATCGGAGTTCCGGCCATCGCACCGCGATGTTCAAGGAGCACCTCCCCGTCGGCAGAAGTGCTTTTCCCGCAGGAAAGAAGCTCCTTAAGAAACCACAGGAGTTCCGGATCGTCGTCGATCAGTTCCTCGAGAACCCGTATCAGACTGCCTTCGGGAATGGAGTTAAAGTAGTTGCTGATGTCAGCCTTGAAGCAGAAGAGGGAGTCGCGGCCCTCCTGGGAGAGAATGTCGAAGATGGCATTTCGTGCCGAGCGTGTCCTTCTGAAGGAGTAGCAGCGGTCGGAGAGACGGTCGTCATAGCGGTAGAGAAGATAGCCGAGGCACTTGAGATACAGGTTCTCGTCTTCGGAAAAGGTATAGACGATGCGCTTTCTGGAGGTGCCGCTCTTGTTGATGACACGTCTTTCGGGAAGCCCGAGACAATAGTTGCCGCGGGAGATCTCCTGAGCGATCGGAAGATAGCGGGCTTCCTCGATATAAGAAGAAAACTGCTCTTTCTCCTTATTCGACAGATACTGGTTCGTGAGCTTATATTGCAGGAATTCTTCCCATGTTGCCGGCTCGGTGAGCAGCGCCAGAATAGAGGTCATATCAGTTTGCGGGTCCTTTCCGGGCAAATAAAAAGAAGAGAAACAGCTTTGAAACAAGCATGCTTGTTTTACCGGATCTGTACCCGCACAGGCCGCCTGCAAGGCCGGTCATGAAGGTCATGACCTGAAGGGCACGGGCTGGATCCACCGCAGGCGCGATAGTCGCATTTCTCTTCTGATTATGAATTGAGAATACCATAAAAGGCGGGGAAGTACCACAGGAAGAGATCACTTCGCCTTCCTGGACAGGAGAGGCTTGGTCACATAGAGTTTCGGGTTGAAGAGCATCAGCATCGGGAAAAGCTCCAGTCTTCCGGCGAGCATATCGAAGATCATGGTGAACTTCGCCGGGAAAGAGAAACTCGCGTAGTTCTGGGTCGGACCTGCAAGCTCGAGACCCGGTCCGATGTTGTTGATCGTTGCCGCAACTGCGGTAAAAGAAGTGATCAGGCCCTTGTTATCAAAGGAAACGATGAATACAGAAGCCGTAAATATCAGGAAAAACGTGATGAAATATACGTTTACGGAGCGTACGATCTCGTGCTCGACGGGACTTCCATCCATCGTGATCTTAGAGACCGACTTCGGATAGACATAGGACTTCAGTTCTTTCTTGATGGACTTGATCAGGATCTTATGGCCGATCTTTTTGCCGAGATCGGTTATCACGGATGAATCTTTCTCGATAACCGTGATGTTGTTGCCTTCTTTGCTTAGCTGATCGATCAGTGTGTGACCGACTTTACTATTACCTACGATAATGATCTTCAGATTCTTATTCGCGTGCGAAAACCCCGAAAACATACCCGCCCCCTTGCGTATATATACTTCTACTATACTTCGAAACAGTTCTTCGGCGAACAAATTTGTTTGCCTTTTATTTCGTTTTTCCTTCTGAAAAGCACTTGTCTTCGGGTCTTCAGGGACGGGACCTCAGCCGCGGGTCGCCCAGTCCGGGAACTCCTTCGAGAAGAAGATCTGCGGAAGGACGGACAGGAAGTGCATATCCTCTTCATTGATGGTGAATCCGAAGATATCCATGTTCTCTTTCATGCGTTCCTCGTGTGTGCTCTTCGGGATGATCTGGATGCCGGACTGGTTGAGAAATCGAAGAAGCAGCTGTGATACCGGACGGCCATACTGGTTTGCCATCTTCTGCAGGCACGGTTCCTCGGAGAAGTACATGCGTCCAAGCGGGCTCCATGCCTGCGGAACGATGTTGTGCGCACGGCAGAAGTCGAGAGTATACTGCTGCAGATATCCGACATGAAGCTCAAGCTGGTCGACCATCGGGACGATTTCGCAGTCATCGAGGATCACCTGAAGGTGATGCGGCTGGAAGTTGCA
>JAILHZ010000008.1 GCA_024695545.1 Clostridiales bacterium | reverse complement strand
GTCTCTCCGTAAACAAATCGGGAGGCCAGGCAAGCAAAAGACGGTTTTTCCCAAGTCGGAAGATCCATCTCTTTGGAAAGCACTCGTATATCTTCTTTCGTCAATCCCGCATAGCGGAGAGGACTCTTTATGCCAAGCTCTGCCACGGCAATAAGTCCCGGACGGTAATCGCCGTTATCGTCGACATTGGAACCCTCGGCAACATTCTCGATACCACATTCGGAAGCCACCTCTTTGATCTTCGTAAAGAGTTCTTTTTTACAAAGGTAGCAGCGGTTCTTCGGATTCTGCCGGAAGCCCTCGATCGAGAGTTCTTCTGATTCGATAACGATCTGCCGGATCCCTTCTTTTTCACAGAAGGCTTCCGCTTCCTTCAGTTCACGGTTTGGGAAAGAGCAGGATTTCGCCGTGACGGCGATCGCTTTATCGCCCAGGACATCTTTGGCGACCTTAAGAAGAAAGGTCGAGTCCACGCCCGAGGAAAAAGCAACGGCCACGCTGCCGAGTTCCCGGAGATACTGTTCCAGTTTCTGTTTTTTGGCTTGTAATTCGTCCATGGTCTTCTACGCATTCCCTTCCCGAGATAAGTGTTGCTACCATTTTATAGCATTCACCTATTCAGTCAATAGGTTTCGGGAAGCACGCCCGGTCTGAAGAAAGGACCGGATCTTCGTTCGAGTTTCCGGTCCTGCAGTTACTTGGCTTCGCCGGTATATTTGTCCACGCGGTCGTTGATGAAACGGATCACGTCATCCAGAGACTTATCTCCGGAATAATATGCCGCCAGTTCTTCGTTGACGATATTTCTGATCTGTACGTCATCCATATAGTAGACAGAGAGTGTCGAGAGCATATCTAAGAACTTCTGCTGCATAGTATCCGTAGATTCCTTATAGCCCATGGTCCGTAGCTGGCTCTTATCAAAGAGTCCGTATTCCATCTCAAATGCATAGACCTCATTATAGTACTCAGAAAGGAGCGCGATCTCTTTCTTCATGACTTCCCTGTTGATGCAGATCGAACTGAATGACAGTTCATCTTCCGGGATGAATTTCCCGCCGAGCAAATAATTGATAAACTTTTTGCATCCTTCCTGACAGTCAGACTTCGCCGTCACGGAGATGCTCTCCTGCGCTTTAAATCTCGGTCCCTGTGCGGACACAGAGGGCGTACCGATCACTGAGAAAGCATCCTGTCCGTTACTGCAGTTCTTTATATAGTCCACAAAGTTTGTCATGTGCACATATCTTCCGTCCGGTTCCGGGCGAAGTTCTTCTTCTGCAAATGGGATCGTTTTGTCCGGATCCATCCGGTTCTCAGGAAAGTTCGCCTTGGCATATTCTGCAGCCTTCCGGAACTGCTCGGAGTCGAAGTCTACCTTCTCGCCTTCCACGGCCGACTTGATGTCGATACAGGACATCAGGAAGATATCGCGATAGTAATATGTAGATTCAGGATAATCATACGGCTGCACACCGGAGAGCGTGTTGGTGACATAGTTACCATACTCTTCGAAAGTCATGCCCGCCTTATCTTTTCCGGCATCATCTTCCTTCACGATCAGTCCTTCGACTTCGATTGTCACCGGAATAAAGTACAGTTTCCCGTCCATCCTGCTGGCATCGAGCACATTCGCAAAAAGTCTGCCCTTTACGTCTTCATCGACAAAAGCACTGAGATCTGAAAGTGTCTTATCGTTCATGGCTTCTTTCTTATCCATGTTCACGACAAGATCCGGACAGTCGGAGCTTCCGAGTTCCCGGACTAGTGTATATGCGCGCTGGATCTCCGGATCCAGGACCGGGAATCCTCTTCCTGCCGTGATTCCGGTATTATACTTGCTCCAGATGCGGATGAGATACTCAGGATCCGTCGCATTGAAAGAGACGATCGCTTGAGTCAGATAATCCGAGAACGATCCGTCCAGCGGCGCGCTGATCTCTATGACCTTTTTTCCTTCGTGCGGATTGGATCCCGCCTTCGTTAATACCAGGATCGTGTAGTTTTCCGACAGAATCCTTGCTGTCGGGAATCCGTCATCGCCGGCGAAACAAAGTACGATCTTATCCTCTGAGAAATGGAGCACGCGGATATCGGAATTCTTATCAGGATTAAAGTCATAAAAGTACGGAGAATACCAGTTATTGTCCAGTGCTTTTTCCTCATTATTCGTTTCCACATTGTACTTAAAAATGTTGCCAAGAGTATCTACGCGAAGAAGGTCTCCCTGTTCCGTGCACTGATAATCGGTAAGAGAGTCGGCATTGTCTCCGCCCGTGACCCAGGGCGTCTTACTCGTGATCTTGCCGGAAGAAAGATCCATCTCGCAGGAATACTTCTCACCCGACATCTTTTGCAGATTCGCATAGACCTTTTTCGTCTTCTCATTGTAGGAGAAAGAATCGATACTGATAGGTCCTTTAAAATCCGACATATCCATCTCGCAGACCGGATCCGTACCTTCATAGAAATAAAGGCCCGAGTCTCCTGATCCTATGTCGATACTCTGTACGGCAGAATAATTCCCGACACGTGTCACGGCAGAAACATAATTCACTTTCTGCCCGTTTTTATCGAGCAAAGGTGTAACATCCGATGCCTCACCTGTTTCCAGATCTACTTTGGCAAAGTAAGTCTCGAAGTTTCCGTTGAAAACAGACACTACGGCCGTAGCCGTTTTTCCGTCCCCGGCCGGGATAAGGGAATAGATCTCCTGGGCCCTTACCCCCTCCGGGAACTTCATCTCCAGTGCTTTTTCCTTAGTACCGTTTTCACTGTACACATCCAGTTTCACTTTCTCTTCGGAAGTCACCAGATCGACTGTTGCATAAGTACTGTAGATCTTTCCGTCAATATATTCTGCCGGCGAATTAACCATCAGCGAATCCGTATCCGACTTTTCCATCTTGAGCGTAAAACGGGAAGAATCAAACCAGGGATCATCTTTCGCAACTGTGGTGTTTTTCGACTTGGATGTTTTCCGGCAGGAAGTCGTCATGCCGGAAACAAGAAGCACGCTGAGCGCGACGGAAAAGATACGTACAGTCTTTCTCATAAAATCACCTTATTACCATATCTATTACGCATCTTCTGACTGTTTTTATAACACCAGCCGGACAACCCCCATTGCCAAGATCAGATTATCAATTGGAGAATTTTAAAAAGTGACATAATCGTCATTAAAAATAGGTTGACATGTGTAAACCATGGTTCTATAATGACCATAGGTTGACTAAAGTAAACATCGGAGGAATACATGATCAAACTTGCTGACGCCGAATGGAATATTATGAATCTTCTGTGGGATAAGGGCCCCCTTACCACCATGGAGATCATCCGCGAGATGGAAGATTCCATTGGCTGGAGCAAGTCTACAACAATGACGCTTCTTCGAAGAATGAACAGCAAAGGCAGCATCAAATTTCAGATCGACAACAAAACAAAGAAGTATTACCCGTGCATCGACAGGAGCGAGGCCGAGGTAGAGGAGGCAAAATCTTTCCTGAACAAGCACTATAACGGAAAGATCGGGTCTATGGTAAGTAATCTGATAAGCCAGCAAGCTCTCTCCAAGGAGGAGATTGACGAGCTGTACAGCATTCTTCGGAAGGGCAAGTAGGATGAGTTTTTTTGTAACCCTGAATATACTGATTTTAGTTCTCATTGTTTTAAGAAAACTGATGAAAGGAAAAGTATCCTGCAGAGCGCAGTATTTTTCCTGGATCATTCTGCCGGTCTTCATGCTGGCGGCAAGTTTCGTATCTATCCCGGTCGCCATCGAAAGGCAGCAGGAAGCGCCTTCTGATAAAAGTGAAGTTACGGCATACAGTAAGGAAGAAGTATCTTCCGAAAGTGCGGGGCTGATTCAGACCGAAAAGCACTATCCGTCCACAGTTTCTTCAGAAGAGAATGCACAGATCACTGCAGTTTCTGAATCGGGATCACAGAGTGTAAGGATCGATCTTAAACACTTTGCCATATTCATCTGGATCAGCGGCGCAGCTGTTATCGGATCCGCGATCCTCATAAGCAATGTCTCATTTGCCCGAAAGATCCGAAAAGAAAGAAAGCTGTTTGCGACTTCCGAATTCGGAAAACTGAAGGTATATAAGATCAAAGGACTGGACTCCCCGTTTCTTCTCTGGAACCGCATCTATATCCCTGAAGATCTGGATCCGTCTTCCGAGCGTTATTCGTTATCCCTCTATCACGAGTACTGTCACTATAAGTTAGGAGACTGTTTCTGGAATGTGATCCGGAATCTGTTCGTGACCGTATTGTGGTTCGACCCTCTCGTGTGGATCGCGTATTGCCTGATCCAGAATGACAACGAACTCGCTGTCGATGAGATGGTCATCAGCCGGAACGGCGAAGAGAACCGTGTGAAATACGGCGAGATGCTGCTGTCGTATGTTTCCAGAGTTTCAGAGCACAGCCGGATCCCGTCAGTCGCTACCTCTATGAGCGGAAAGAATAAGAGTTTTATGAAGAAGCGTATCCTCAACATTGTAAACAAGTCCAAAGCGACAAAGTATGCAGCCGTGATTCTTTGCACGGTGCTGGTCACTTCCAGTGTCTGTCTTCTCGTAAGACCATATATCGTTTATAAAGTTTCAGAGAAGCAGGATACCGTAGTTTCTACTACTGCGGAAGAGACCGAAGAAAAGATCAAGCCGGAAGAGACCACTCCGTCAGAAACTACGGAAGATAACAAAGTGGTACAGCTGTCTAACAAAAAGACCTTCACACCGCCGGATACAAGGACCATCGAATTCCAAACGGATAATCTTGTCGGTGCAGAGGACTTTAAGATCCCGGAAGATGTAGATCAGGCAACAAACATCCATGTGAACTGTGAAGTCATCAGCATCACTGAGAAGTACATGTATATCTGTGTCCGCGGCGTGGACTGGGACAAGTGGGAGAACATCTACCGGATCTGCCGCTATGAGTTAGTCGACGGAAAACAGGGTGATCTTAAAGGTTCGGTCGATATAGATATTGCATGCGCAGCTGTTATGGATGTATATGAAAAGGACGGAAAGACATATGCGATCCTGGATTACTGCAAGACAGCCGTAGGCTACGCTTTCCAGATTTATGAACTGGATTTTGAAACCGGAGCTGTCACCGAAGACCGGGCTGTGTACGCAGATGATGAAGTCTGGGGCGAGGATCTCTCTTTCTGGGACGCCAGATACCACGAAGGCAAGATATATGCATATGGAGACATAAGTATTCAAAACAGTGAGAGCAAAGGTGTTTACTATGAATTTACCGAGGATGGCTGTAAACGTGTAGCCGTCGAAGATGATAAATCCCGGGAATATGACAGAATACTGTTCCCTCTCTACAAACTCTGATTTTAAAAAACCAAATTATCGCTTTTCTTTAAGGAGGATCGTATGTACAGGAGACTGATTTCAGCGGGCCTTAGTATCTCTATGCTTTTGGGTGCTATGACCGTCACAGGATGCAAGAAAAAACAGAAGCAGGAAAATGTCAGGAAGGTATCCCCGGATACATCCTGGTATGAAGCTTCGATCTTCTCACTCGGAGACAAGTATAAGGACAAGAATATCACGTATTTCGAAAGCAATATCATCGGTGTCTATAACGACGGTCTCGTTATTAAAAACAGAGGATATGAAATGCCGGCTGACTCTGATGGAGATGATATTAATGAAGCCTGCGAGTTCACAAATATTGATTATTACACACTAAGCGGCGAACAGATCAGTTCTGTCGATGTCGGCAAAGTGATCTCCTCGAAAAATGATACAGGTGTCTACGATATCTATGTCAGTAAAGACGGGGTCAAGCTTAAAATATTCGGCTCCGGCGAAAACGAAGGCAGTATCTATGAGGCAAATATAGATGTAGCAAACGGAAAAATCGGGAATCTCGAAGAACCGGCAACTTCAAGAAAGAATAACGCTAAGACTTCCGATATGTTCCTTTACGGGACCTGGGAGGTCGGAGAATACTCGGTATCCTGCTATGACAAGATGGGCGGAAATTACTCGTGTATCATTAGTAAAAACGGAGAAAGCAAGTACGTCGATTTATCTGCCGATCCCGCCTTTACAGAGGTCGTCTATGTCTCCGGATGCATCATTGTTTCAGATACAAAAATACTTCTTGTATGCCTTCAGAACGGCACAAGATTTGCCTCAATAGATCTGGAGAACGGCCGGGTAAAAGACGTGACGGAAGAGTATGCCTGGCTGAAAACGATCAATTACAAAACACCTATCGCATCCTTTGATGGGAAATCCTATATAGTCAAACAGGATGGCATAAAGTGTATCAATCTCGAGAAGAAAGAACTGGAAGAAGTGGTCTCTTTTGACAACTTCAATATCAACAGATATTCACTCGCAGATATGGAACTCCTTTCTGTAAAAGACGGAAAATTCATATTCGCCGGAGATATCGGAGATGAAGCTTCAAAAGGACTTCCGACCATCGCCGTCCTCGAGAAACAGGAAACAAATCCGCATGCCGGAAAAACGATCATTACAGCAGGTGCTGTCAGAAATGCTGACGTATCGTATGCGATCTGTGAGGCCGTCAGAACATTTAACAATACCAATGAAAACTATTTCATCCAGATGGTATATGACTATGACCTAAAGAGTAGAATTGATTATAAAAATGCACAGACCGATGACGAAATAGCAGACATTGTCAATAAGACCGCAGCCGAGCTCGACGATCTTCTTGCGATCGATATGCTTGCAGGCGATGGTCCGGACATCATCCTGAATGCCGGAACGATCCGTCAGATCCAGACGGAAAAGCACCTTGTGGATCTGAGCAGCTATGCTAAGGGAAAGAACGGGATCAATGCCGACGAGTGCTTTTCCAATATCATCGATGCGGCAACGGTCGATGGCAAGCTCCTCTATATCCCGGTAAGCTTTAAGGTAAGTGGACTTCTTGTGAAAAATGAGGATGCCCGTGACGGCCAGATCGGTTTTACCTATGATGAGTATGCCAAGTATGTAAGCGAGACCCAAAACGGCACCGATCCGATGTCAGATACTCAGCTCGGGATCACATGCACATTGTTTTCGTATTTGTATGGGGACTGTATTTCGGGAGACACCGTAAACTTCGATAACGAGTCCTTCCGGAAGATGTGTGAATATGTGAAGAATAATGTTCCTGAAAAAAGCCATTACAACTATGACTTCGACGGAAATGCGTCATGTGAAGGGTTATATTATTTCCTGGAACGGCATACGTACAATTCCACAAAGAATACTATTCTGGGATATCCGACACCGGATGGATGCGGTCCCTATATTACAGTTGACACTTCCGTCGGCATCTCCGCATTCGCCCCTTCTTCTGTAGTGGATGGTGCCTGGGAATTCATCAAGACGTGTCTGAGTGAAAAAGTTCAGGCAGTGATCGCCGAAGGTGATACCAATCCGATCAACAAGAACGTATATGATTCTTCCGCTGGAAAAGCACTTGAGAAGTATAACAAGTCTGATGTATCTTTCGGGATCCCGATGGACGAAAGTGTGATCACTTCCTACAAAGAAATCCTTGAGTCGGCAACAGTAATTGCAAGCGATGATCCGGCCGTGCTGAACATCATCAGAGAAGAGATCCCTGCATACTACCTGGATCAGAAGAGCCTCGATGCGGTAATATCGATCATCAATAACAGAGTAACCACTGTCATTGCAGAAAGAACTACAAACGTGAAAAATGCCAAATAGTCAGTTCGATCCGCGGGCGACCCGGGAATAATCGTACCCATCATCGGAAGTCATTTTGCACGGAGTTAACGTGAAGTATTCTACGCCATAACCACGGACGTTGAAATCAATAGTCACCTCTCCCTGATCAGCCGAAAGGATCTTCGATGATACCGCAGGTGAATCTGCCTGCTTGAGAAGAGCGATCTGATCTTTTGACGGAGCGGCCGGTTCTCCGATATCGTGCCAGAGCTTCAGCGGGTTTGTCGTTACCGGATCCACGGTCTTTCGGATCAGGGTCAGATCATTATCTTTTACGGGGAGAGTAAAATCTTTCTTCAAGGTTTTCTTTCCTCTGTTCCAGACGATCCCGCGGACTTCTTTCTTATCCGGACTCTCTACGATCACGCAGTCTTCATCCTTATAGATGCAGCGTCCCTCCAGTTCCTGAAGTCTCTTAAAGAAGGCAAATGTCCAGAATGTCGGCTTTCTGATACCGCCTGCGGCAACAAGTCCGAATCCGCCATGGAACTGGGTATGCGGGATACCGGCTTCTTCAAAAACATCACCGAATGTCCAGTAGGAATAGGATTCGTTTACGTCACCGAGATGCGAAAGCTGGTGCGCAATATATGCCGCGTTCTCATTCGTATCGTGGATCGGGTTGGTCGGTGTATACGATGTGTTGAACTCCGTGATGTGGATAGGAAGGCCTTTGAATTCCTTATAGGAATCGATCGCCACACGGGATGTCTTCAGGTTATCAAAACCGAGCTTCGGATCAGACAGTTTCTGATACGTGAAGTGTCCCTTGAACTGCGGTAATTCCGTTGTGTAATGGTGTCTCGTAATAAAGTCCGGAGCGAGCTTCTCCTTTCTGCAGAAATCCAGGAAGCTTCTGATCCAGAACTCGTCCTTTACGCCGCAGACTGCCGGTCCGCCGACCTTGAAACGCTTGTCCACTTTCTTCACTGCTTTGAAGGTTACCTTAAACAGTTTGAAGTATTCTTCCATGTCGGCATCTTTCCAGAATCCGGGGAGGTTCGGTTCGTTCCATACCTCGACAGGCCAGTTCACGACACGGTCACGGCCGAATCTTTCACACAAGTGCGTAAGTGTCGTGATGACAAGATCTGCCCACTTCTCATAGCTCTTCGGAGGTGTGACATTTCCCTTCCAGACGAAGATAGTCTGGTCTCCGGTAGCAAGTGCTTCGGGCATAAAACCGAGTTCGAGAAAGGGCTCGATCCCCTGCTCGATATAGCTGTCCATGACTCGGTCAAGATAGGTGAAATTGTAGCAGAACGTGTGGGTCTTTCCCCAATGACGCTCTTCGTAGATACCCATGTCCGCACAGAAAAGACCGTGACCGCGGATATGCTTGAAACCGATCTCCTCCTGGACGATCCGAAGCTCATCCTGATATTCCTTGGCAAGCGCCAGACCCATACGTCCGGTGCCTACACAGTAGTCAACATTGTTGTGAAAAGCATATGTCTTCTTTCGGTCAATTCTCATTACAGTTCCTCCCTGTTGTCCATATGATCTTCATGGACATCTCTTTCATTTTATACATAAAGTGTATTCCTGAATACGGCTTGATGCCTGTCAATATATGGTTTCTTACCTGTCATTTTTTGTCATTTTCCTTCTGATCCGTCCGGATCGAAAAGAAAAAGCAGGCCGCCTGACCTGCTTTTTCCTAAACCCCTAATTATCCTCCGAAGTGTCCTCGTCCCAGAACAGTTCGTCCAGAGTCTTCCCAAGGACCTTGCATATGGCAATACATAACCGGATCGTAGGATTATAGTCACCTTTCTCGATCGAGTTGATCGTCTGGCGGGACACACCGACCTTTTCGGCCAGTTCCTGCTGCGACATATCCATCGCGGCGCGGGCGGCTTTCAGTTTAAGGTTCTTCATCTTCCAGTGCCCCCTTCCGATCCTTAATACTCTTTATCGACATCTCCACGGCTACTGCGCCGAAACATAAAGCGAAGATAGCGGCGGATCTGTTCAGGTCATTGACAGTTCCTGTTTTCACGTAAGGAACCAGCGCAGACAGACCTGCCATGATCGTCATGATCCATACAAGAACAGTACACTTTGCTCTGCCTCCATTATATCCGACGAATGCGTCGTTGATATCCGCAAGCATCACAAAGGTAGCAAGACCTACGAACGTCGGGATCAGCGTCGACTCAAAGCTGGACAGTGGAAAACTCGGCGCAAACTTACTGAAGATACCGATCGCGAAGCAGCAGACGAGGGATACTATGAATGAGAACATCGCTGCCTGTCCACGGCAGATCAGTTGTCTCTCGTCGTAACTCTTCGATTCCTTCACCGTCAGGATGATCAGTAAGATGGCGATAATCAGGAAGATTCCGGCGACCGCGATCGTCTGGATCGAGATGAAAGAAGTATCCGGTTTTACCGTGATCGTGTAAGAAACAGAGTAATCTCCGGGGGTGATATACTCTGTCGCAACAGGTGTCAGCTCGATAAAGAAATCAGAATCATTCAGATTATCGAGGGTAAACGTGAACGTCTCATCATTCCTGATGGTAGCAGAACAAAGACGTTCTCCGCTCAGAACGAGCTGTCCGAAATTCTCTGAAAGATACAATTCTTTGGCGCTGCTCATGCCGGGAATGATCATCAGGGAATATGTGGTTCCTTCCGGTCCGGAAGCTTTTACCGTAATCGTAGCCTTATTCCCGACCGGCTTGAAATAATTGGATCCATCATAGGAAACCAGACAGCTGCCAGCGCCACACGACGTTTTAAACATACCATGACCATCTGCCATTTCATCGGCCGGAAGATCGAGTTGACTCGGGTCCGGTTGGACATGTCCTTCGTAGTCAACGGGGGAATCCGCCGGAATATCACGGACATAGAGCGGATCGGAATAACTCAGGCGGGTATCCCTGTTCATACGGATCGAGGAGAAGAGACCGACCAGGATAATGACGAGTGAAATCATAATAATGGTAATGTTGATCGTAGAAAGTTTCTTTTTCATAGGTGCTTACCTCCAAGGCAAATATTACTACGAACTTTACATAATGTCAACTATATGCGACATAATGTTAAAGATATATCACCTTGCCAATGTTTTTTCATGATAATCATCGAATACTGTTTTTCCTCTCTTGACTTTGTCCTTAGGACAAAGTTTATGCTTTAAGGCAACAGGGGGCGATATCGGATCTCCCCAAGATCAGAGAAAGGAAGATCGATATGGGTGTTCTAAAAAAGATCCTTAAGCAAAACAGGAAATGGGTGATCCTTTCTGTTCTCTTTGCCACTTTTCATAACTGTGTCGGGATCCTGTCGACCCACTTTGTCGGAAAACTCGTAAACCATATTTCAGACGGGTCAAAGATATCGATGCTCCTCATCGGGATTCTTATCCTCTTCGCTCTTCTCAATCCCCTCACATCTTACGGCAACCATCTCCTCGGCCAGTACACCGCGGAGCGGGCCGCACACTCCCTGCGCATGGGATTCATGCGGCATCTTCTGAAAGACGGGTCAGAGTCCGCGGATAAAGCCATGTCGATCGTGCAGGGAGAGCTTACCCGTGCAACCGACTACCTCAGCAATTCTTTCTTCAGTAATGTCGGTATGCTCATCACGAGTGTTCTCGTTTTTCTCTTTCTCCTCTATGAAAATCCGATCCTGACGGTCGTTCTCCTGATCCCGACACTGGTGATCCTCATCTATGTCAGTATCTCCGGAAGTGCCATCTCAAAGACGGTAAAGAAAGGACTGGAAGCCAGAAGCCGTATGAACCACGTCGCCTTCGGCATCGTGTCGAACTTCCCG
Organism: Clostridiales bacterium; assembly: GCA_024695545.1. The sequence goes on along the minus strand of JAILHZ010000008.1, from coordinate 5,406 downwards.
ATCGTCTCGGTATATGACGCGAGTGCTTTTCTCGAGGAAAAGCACGACGAAGCCCTCGCCGACTGGGAAAAGCACACGAAGAAAGAAGAACGCATCATCGCGGTACTCAACTCCATCTCCGCGCTGCTTTCACAGGTCCCGCTTCTGAGCGTCCTTCTTACAGGCGGCATCCTCATCTTCCGCGGGTCGATGACGCTGGGTACTCTGATCGTATTTCTGAACCTGCAGAGCAGCGTGACGATGTTTCTGATGAACATGCCGAACTTCATCGCTTACTTTAGAACTTTTACTTCGAATCTCAGCCGGATCGAGCTGGCCTGATCTTAGAGGAGGCAGATACATGCGTGACAATATAACAGAAAAGAGCATTGCGGAACTTTCCGGCGTTTCCTTCCGATACGCCGACACAGATATCGTGGATGGTGTTTCCCTGACGATCGCACCCGGAGAACGTGTCGGGATCGTCGGAGAAAGTGGCTGCGGGAAAAGCACTCTGATCAAGATCCTCTCGGGTCTTCTCGTCCCGACCGCAGGATCCGTTACCGTGGCCGGTGAAACTTCCCCCGGGAAGATCCGCTCGAAGGTCTCTCTGGTCATGCAGTCATCTATGCTGCTTCCGATGACGATCTATGAGAACATCACCATGGGACACGGGAAGAGCGAAGATGCGGTCCGGCATGTGCTCCGGCAGGCAAGCCTTATTGAATGGGTCGACTCTCTTCCCGACGGGATGCACACCTATCTCGGAGACCGTGCGGATGAACTGTCCGGCGGACAGGCACAGCGCATCGCGATCGCCCGCGCGCTTTTAAAGGATGCGCCGCTCCTTCTCCTCGACGAGCCAACCGCTTCCCTTGACGATGCCACTGCGACTTCAGTTCTCGCGTCTCTCGATGCGGCCACCTCAGATAAGTCCAGAACGATCGTCCACGTGACCCATCAGGTCGGGCACCTTACGGACTACCATCGTATTCTCCATATGCAGGGAGGCAGGCTCTATGAATAGGAACGTATACCGTCTTCTCAAAGATCTCGGCATGCACCGGATCTTCATCGTCTTCCTGCTGTTGCGGGTGCCCTTTGATTTCATGTCGACTGTACTTTATGCGAACATGCTCGGCGTTTTCCTGCGTCTGATCGACCGGGGGAATCAGGGAGATCTGCTTCCTACATTCTTCATTTTCCTCGGGCTGACCGCGCTTCTGTTCGCGTATAACATGACCGTCTGGTGTACGATCTCCGTGCGCGTGAATGTAAGGCTTCAGAAGCTTTTCAGGAAGCGTATGCTCTGCCGGATCCTGGGCGCCGGATATGAAGAGATCCAGCAGCGTTCCGGCGGAGAGTGGCTCAACCGCCTGAACAGTGATATCGATCATCTGCATACATATCTCATGGCCCCGGTCAACTTCATGCACCTGGTGATTGCGCTGGTCAATGTGATCCTCTCGTCCATCGTACTCGCCTTCCTGAATTTCCCGCTTCTGATCGTCACCATGCTGGTCCTTCTTCCCTTCTCCTTTCTCAGCTGTATCGTCGTTGTCAGAAAGATCCCCGTCTTCAAGCACCGTGCGCAGGAGGCACTGGGACGCTATACCAACTGGGCCGAGCCGGTCGTCCGCGCCCGTGATGCGATCTGCATTTTCGGCGGTGAGGAACAGGTCCTGAAGAAAGTCGAAGAAACAAGTCTCGATATGCTCCATGCCAATATGCAGGTCCACCGGAGAGTCGCCCGCGCCACCATGATCAATACGTTCTCCGGGATGATGGGATATCTATTGCTTCTTCTGTGCGGCGATAGTATGATGGGGACAAAGATCGCTGATATCGCAGCGCTCATGAAGATCACACAGTACCGTGCAGGCATCATGAAGAGCACGATGCTCATCAATAACGCGGTCAACAGTATGCGCAGCCACGAAGCCGGTGCTGTCCGTGCCTGCGAAGTGCTCATCGGCGAAAAGGAGTCCTATGGATCAGCATAAAGAAATACCCGGACACGAAAACGAAGCTCTTCTTAAGATCGGAGAACTGGCTGACCTCGCCGGCATCTCTCCGAAGGCACTGCGTATCTACGAGCAGAAAAACATCATCAAGCCCGTAGCCGTCGATGAAGAGACCGGGTACCGCTATTACTCAGCTGACCAGTATGAACAGGTCGAATCTCTCCAGAAACTTCAGGACATCGGCTTCTCTCTCAACGAGATCGAACAGCTTCTTTCCGGAAAACTCTCCGAAGAAGACATGAGAGTGCTTTTCGAAGAGAAACGGCGCACGTTGAATGAAGTCATCTGGAAAGCACAGGCACAGCTTCAGGAACTCGATACGATCGAAGAAGGAGTTCATGCCAAAGATCTCGAAGGCATGACCGACGAAGAGCGCGCCTGGCATCTGGCGAAGCTGGTCCGTATCAATGAGCAGAATGTCCGTCAGCTCCTTAGTGACGTCATCTGGCTGTAAAGGTCACATATTTTTATCGTAGATAACTAATCTCTCATAATATCCATAATGTCACTTGCCCAATGCCATCCCTTCGTATAATCGGCATATCAGGAAAGGAGGCATTGGAAATGCATAGATTTAAAAGAGCATGTGGTGCGCTAATGGCAGGCGTACTCACAATTTCGGTATTCGCCGCGAGCGGCTGCCGGAGTAATGGAAAGATGAGGGACGATCCTCAGACTGATGTTTCGATGAATACATCGGAAACCACTTCAGAGCCAAGCGTCCCGAAACAGACAGAAACATCGGATATCGCTTATCAGTGTCCTGTTTCTTCTTCAGAGAAAGAGGCAAAAGCACTGGCACTGGAACTTGGTCTGCCCCCGGAAGATCTGCATGGCAAATACGATCTTTTCCTTAAATACGCAGACTGTGTCATCAACAACCCGAGACTCATCGAGTACAGAGGATTTGTCGTAAATCTGTTTCCGATGGTCGCGGATCACCTGGAACCCGAGGATGAGGAATACTTCTTAAGTGAACTCCGCGAGCTGACATTCGAGTCCATATACCTGGGCAGCAACAGCGGTGATTTTCAGTCATGGTCAAACAGTATCCGTATATTCGGCGACGGCACTCTCTATGAGACAGAAGCGACGTATGATACCACCATGCACGAGCTGACTCACTTCTTCGACGCATTCTGCGACCAGGAGTGGGAAGGCACCATGGCCCTCGTTGACGGCCGTCTCGCCTACAGAGAAGACCTGACCGAGGAGCAGTGGATGAACGCAAAAGAATACTACACAGCCAGTTTTATCGTCGAAGGCGGCGCTGAGCTTTATAACGGAAAGTACTTCACGAAACATCCGTTTACCTACAACGGCCCGCACAATTTCCTGACCGGATTTGAGTGGATCTTCGGAAGCGACGCGCTAGATAAGATGTTCTTCAGCAGAAACTCGACAGAGATATTTATCGGTTATATGAAAGACATCGGGTATACAGATGAGCAGATCGTAAATGTGATCCACTCTTTCAACTCCTACACCTATGACTACATTGAAGCTCCGGAGAACCCGGTCCGTTTCGAAGATGTTCTGATCGATCTTTACGAGCACGAGAAGAAAACAGACTGGAAAGAAGATAAGGTCTTCTGCCAGATCCTGCGGCAGATCAGTCCGGGAACTTACTATAATATTCCTCTGAAGCATGAGGAAGTCAGCGATATCCTTATGCCATACAGCGAGCAGCTGGACTTCGCGAATTCGATCTTCAATTCGATCGATCAGGGAGACAACCCGGCTGCGTACGGCATCTTTGATGTCCTTATTCTGGACGGCAAACCCTATCTGTCGGCCGAACTGATCCGCGCGGAGGATGTCGACAAGACCCGTCCGACCACACTTCTGGTCGACTACGATTTTGATACGGGAAAAGTGCTTTCCTATGAGTACTATGTTCACTCGTATCCGCAGGTCTGCCCGAAGCCTCTCGATACCGGAAAAGCACTCGACGATCTTCTGGCTTCCCTGATTCACGACCATTCGAAGCTTCTCAGCCAGAAGCCGTACGCCGGAAAAGACGAGCTGAAGGAAGTCTATGAGCGCGCCGCAGCAATCGGAAACAAATACGGTGTCTACATCCGCGTGGGTGAAGACCTTCCGCCGTATGCCGAGCCGTATGTATTTGACCTCGGAACGGAGAAGACTTTTGACGCAAAGAAGATCAACGACATGCTCGACATTGCAGAAGGCGTTCTCAGCCAGTTCCCGGACGGCTACTTCACGCAGTTCGACTACGGTTACTTCAAGGGCTTCGAGATCTGTATCTTTGAGTGGCCGCTTTATTCCGATCTGAACACCTTCTGGACAGAGGACGGATACATCATGAGCTATTCGATGGACAGTGTCTGCACAGAGGATATAAACGAGATCAGAAGCGGACTTATCCGGGCGATCTTCGATGCCACCAACATGAAGCTTAGGAATTACTTCGATAATTTCACGGACCCGATGTTCTCGGAGAGTGTCTGGAGATCTAAGAATCCGGCGCAGTTCTACTACACGGGTTACATGACCGACGACATCGCATCGGAAGAGTACGAGACCTGCAAGGATTATGTCGTCTCGAAGGACGGTATGCTGAGCGGAAGAATGGATCGTATCCTGCTCATGGAAGCGGTTCTCGATAAGATAGACATCACGGAACAGTGCAGGGAAAAAGCAAGATTCTACAGTCAGTGCATCCGTGAAGCATTCGACGATTCCACCTGGCCGGACGAGACCACTTGGGAAGCGTTCCTCTCTTCCTCCAAAGAAGACTCTAAGGCCGCATAACATCTAAAACCCGGCATCTCAAACAGATGCAGAAAGGAGCTGTCTCATCAATGAGTCATGCTCCTTTTCGCTCTTTTTATATATTTTTCGCGAAGCGCGTTCTCTTCATCCCGGATATTCTTAAGGATCTCTCCCTTCTCTTCCTGAAGCTTATAGATCCTTTCAAACCCATCATCAATCGCGTCTTTCCTTATCTCGATCACCTTGTTCTTCGCCCCCGGGGAATACTTATGGTCTTCGAGCAGGCTGCGGATCTTATAGACACCCATGATGATAAAGATAACAGCATATATGAGTATGAACATTATCACCAGAGTTTTAAAATCCGATTTGTTCTGAACAAACTTCTTATGGCTTGTCTTCCACCTGCCAAAGAGAATTACGAAGAACATAATCAGCGGTATAGACAAGTACACTCCGATTGTGCCTTTGTCTGCCTTCTCCTTTCTCTTTGGTCTGTACTTTTCTCTTTCGATGCTGGCTTTGACATACTTTTCCGTTCTTTTCAGGTCTTCCTGGCTGCCGCGCAGATCCTTTTCCGCTTTATCGATCTGCCGCACCTTGTTGCAGTATTCCGTGATATTCTGCGGAATCTTCGTCTTCGGAAGAACCTCCCGAAGCGTGGCCA
>JAILHZ010000123.1 GCA_024695545.1 Clostridiales bacterium | reverse complement strand
GTTAGCACCGACTGTACCGTCTGCGCCGAGACCCCAGAATCTAGCCTGAACAACGCCCTCGCCTGCAACTTCGATGGACTCTGAGCAGTCGAGTGAAAGGAATGTAACGTCATCATCGATACCGATGGTGAATCTTTCCTTCGGCTGATCCTTCTTGAGTTCCTTATAAACTGCGAGGATCGTCTCAGGTGTGGTGTCCTTAGAACCCATACCGTAACGGCCGCCGATGAGCTTCGGAGCATTCTTGCCAACATATGCAGCAGCAACGTCGAGGAAGAGCGGCTCAGCGTAGGAACCGGGCTCCTTAGTTCTGTCGAGAACTGCGATTGCCTTAGCAGAAGCCGGGATAGCCTCGAGGAGCTTCTCAGCAGAGAACGGACGATAGAGGTGAACCTTAACAAGACCAACCTTCTCACCGTGAGCGTTGAGGAAGTCGATAACTTCTTCAGCTGTCTCACAGACAGAACCCATAGCGATGATTACGCGGTCAGCGTCCTCGGCACCATAGTAGTTGAAGAGCTTGTAGTTGGTACCGCGGATCTCGTTGATCTTATCCATGTAAGCCTGAACCTGATCCGGTACTGCAAGATAGAACGGGTTGGAAGCCTCTCTGCCCTGGAAGTAGATATCCGGGTTCTGAGCTGTACCACGAAGTGTCGGGTGGTTCGGAGAGAGGGATCTCTTACGGAATTCCTTAATTGCATCGTAATCAACGAGAGAGCCGAGTGTATCGTAATCGATAACTTCGATCTTCTGGATCTCGTGAGATGTACGGAAGCCGTCGAAGAAGTGAATGAACGGAACTCTTGTCTTGATGGTAGCAAGGTGAGCTACTGCAGCGAGGTCTGCTACTTCCTGAACGGAGTTGGAGCAGAGCATTGCAAAACCGGTCTGACGGCAAGCATATACGTCTGCATGGTCACCAAAGATGTTCAGCGCGTGAGCTGCAAGAGCTCTTGCGGAAACGTGGAATACGCAAGGGAGAAGCTCACCTGCGATCTTGTACATGTTCGGGATCATCAGGAGAAGACCCTGGGATGCGGTATAGGTTGTTGTAAGAGCACCTGTTGCCAGTGAGCCGTGAACAGTACCTGATGCACCTCCCTCAGACTCCATCTCGACGATATTAACCGTCTGTCCGAAGATGTTCTTTCTGCCCTGCTGTGCCCATTGGTCGGTGTGGTCAGCCATAGGCGAGGACGGTGTGATCGGGTAAATCGCTGCGTTTTCGGTAAATGCATATGAGGTATATGCGGCAGCTTCGTTACCGTCCATGGTCTTTTTTGTAAGTTCGATTGCCATACACTTTCTCCTTTATATAAAGATTTAACTATAGTTTGTGGCGCGGAAATATGCGAATGGGCATAAACCGAGCGCATATATTATACCACATATATAAAGGATTGGCGCTTTAACTTACCAGGAAACGCGAAAAAATCTTACCTTAATCTGCCGGTTCCGAAGGCTGCTCTGCAGGAGCCTGAGACTCTGAAGATGACGGGGTTTCCGAAGGCTGTGTCGCCTCCGGCGTCGTCTCTGACGGCTGTGTCGGCTGAGTCGGCTGCGTATATCCTGCCGGCGGAGAAACTTCTCCCGTCTTCGTATCCAGATTATAGATCGTACCATCCGGGCCGAGTGTGCCCACACGGTATTTTGCCTTGATTGCCCTGTATTCTGTCAGAACTTCTTTTCTCGAGATCTCATTACCGTCAGCATCGTATGTGACGATAAAAGCCTTACACAGGATATGGTTATGCGGCTTTCTGTCTCTTTCCTTCTTGCCGACGGCAAGTGTCGGATCAGCTTCGTACTCTTCGCCGTCCGGCTCTTCATTTGTAATATACTCCGTTCCGAAGAACTTGATCTTCTGTCCGTCCGGAAGACGGCGGCCGAAGATCTCGACCGTTACCCAGCAGTCTCCGTAAACCGCGTGGATCGCGACAGGATAGTCTGTATTGTTGGTGAACTTGAAGTTCGCACCATCCCAGGTAACCGTTGCATCCGTACCGACATCCACATAGTCACTCGCCCAGGAATGCGGGACTCTCTTATCGACCTGAAGTCCTGCTTCAATAACACTGTGGTAGAGCATGGTATTTGCCTGGCAGATACCTCCGCCGTATTCCAGACGGGTGGTTCCGTCGGAAATACCCGTTGCTTCCTTAAATCCCTTTTCCGGTGTTCTTTCTCCGATATAAGCGTTAAAGTCGAACTGTTCGCCGGGTTGCAGGACAAGGCCATTGAGCTTTTTGCAGATCAGGCTGATATTTGTGTTTCTGTTCGCGTCGTCCTTCGTCTTCGAACCATTGGAGGATACTTTTCCGAGCTTTTCACGAAGCGATTCAGCGGTAGTCTTCGGTTCCACCATAGTTACCGCGACAGGGATGACTTTCTTATATTCTTTTGCTGCAAAAGCACTTTTGACGTCTTCAATTGCCTTATCAATGTCGACCGTCTGACCGGAGCGGGATTCTTCAATGATAAACTGCAGTTCGCTGACATCAAAGCCTGTTGCCTTCGCCTCGATCGCGCCGAGGTTGTATGCATCCAGCGCCGAGTGTGTCAGTGTGCTGATATTGTCATCGCCGATAGTAAAGACGGAATCAAAATTCTTCGGGGTCTTTTTCAGATCAGTGATCTTCGTGTAACGGTCTACCAGGCCCTCTCCGCCTTCCAGCGGGCTCGACTTCGCATAATCATATGCTTCATTGAGTACTTCATCGATATTGGAAGAAATGTGGAAACCGTCGGCATTCAGGCTTACTTCTTCGTTTCCGACCTGGAACTTGATATCTACCATTTCCTCGACCTGCTGGCCGCGGATCTCCGCGAACATGGCCTTGGCTTCGTCAAGGGTTTTTCCGGACAGGTCTACGCCGTCTACGCTGATTCCCTGATAGAATCTGTCGCTTCTGACTTCTTCCTCCAGTTCGTCCGACGTGAGTTTTCTCCGTGTTCCGTCAATATCAGTAACCGTATACTTCTTGGCAAGCATGCGGTCTATATCTTTCTTAAAGACCTGTGTGCAGAGGATCGTCACCATCAGGCAGAACACAAGTACAGCGGTGATGATACCGATCGTCTTTGTCGACAGGACCGTCTTTTTCCGCTTATTCGTTCTCCGACCGCTTGTTGTCTTTTTTGTTGTTTTTCTTACAAATGTCGTCTTCTTCGGGAATGTTTTCCTCTTGGGCGCAACTCTCCCTGCATTCTTTCCACGCGATGCAGAATTACTCTTCATTTTCCTTCCAGCCTTCTCCCGGGACCTTCTATTCTTCTTTTTCCTTCAGTAAAGAATAATACGATGATATGCTTTGTCTTTCAATATAAAAAATGTATATTTTTATCATCAATATCTGTCATTATTTTGTCCTTGGTCCGAAGGATCCTGAGGATACGGATAATACTGTCCCGGATAATTCGGATCCTGATACGGATACCCCTGCTGAGGATAGTTCGGATTGGGATTCTGAACGGGATTCGGATAGGTCTGCGCGGGATACTGCTGCATAACTTGCACTTGCGGATATGATGGTACATTCGGGCATTGTTCTTGTGCTTTTTCAGGAGAAAGAACATTACTCTTACGGATGAAGCGCAGTGCAAACATCACGATATTGCCCACCGGAAATGTGACAAAGATCAGTGTGTATATATCCACCTTGGTCATTGTCGAGGATATATCCTGGGTAAGGAAGAAGAATACACCTCCGCCGATTGCGATAACACACGAAAGGATCATCGCTGTCACCATGAGTCCGAAGTACTCATGCTCATGCTTTTTCTTAAGGATCGTAAGAAGAGCGATACCGGCTGCCGCCACCACAAGGATGATGTCGACCAGCGACCAGGTCTTCTCCTGCGAGCTCTTTTTCGTTTTCTTTGACTTCGACTTTGAGGTTTTTGCTTCCTTTTCGTCATCCTCGTCATCTATATCTTCGGGTTCCTCGTCCGACGGCACTTTTGCCGTATTCGCCGAAATCAGTTCCATGGACTTGTCATAGCGGAGATGACTGCTTGGAGAATCCGAGATGAAATCATAGTATTCTCCTTCAGTATTTTCGGTTCCCTCCACAGATGCGATCAGATCATCGAGATTCCGGCAGTTCCGGATATCAAGACTGCTGATTTCGTTTCCTTCACATTCGAGTTCCGTAATACTCGGATTGTGACTGATATCCAGCGACGTCAGACGGTTTCTGCTGCACACCAGTTTTTCCAGGTTATAATTCGCACTCACATCCAGTTCGGTAATCCGGCAGTCAGCGCAGTTCAGGGTCTTCAGTTCCGGACATCTGCTGACATTTATGGTCTGAATCGGATTATCAGAACAGGAGATATAAGTCAGCCTGGGATTTCCCGCAAGATCCAGATTACTGATCTGATTCCCGTCACATACCAGAGCCTCCAGATTCGTAAGAAGTGATAATCCCTTAAGATCCGCCACACCGGTGCGCGAGATATCGAGCTTGGAGATCAGGCGGATCTCACTTTCCGAAAGATGGTTATCGTGATCCTGATCAAATTCGGAGACCTTCGTCCGGAGACTGATATCCGGGAAAACCTGTTCATCGATCGGAGTCATCGGCTGTTCCGGTGCCGGGACCGGAGTCGGAGCGGGTGTCGGCTGCGCTATGTTTCCATCGACGCTCAGCTGGGTCGTCTTGTCGTAGTATAGCGACATCCATACAGGATCCGACTTTTCATAGAAATACATGTAGCCGTCTTTTTCCTGCCGTGTCGCGGTCTGCACCAGCTCAACGAGTTTCGGGCAGTGGCTGAGATCAAGTACGGCAATATTGTTATTGGAGCATCCGAGCTCCTTAAGATCCGGGTTGTGGCTGAGATCCAGGGATGTGAGTTTGTTATTGGAGCAGTAGAGTTCCGTCAGTTTCGTATTATGGCTGACATCCAGTTCGGTCAGTTCATTTCCGAAGCAGCTGAATGCGCGTGCCTCAGTAAAATACTCCAGACCCTTTAGAGACTTGACGTTCTTTTCCGCGCAAGAGAACACCTGCGCAGCATCTCTTTCAGACCTGGTCAGTATGCCGTCTTTGTTGGCATCGAATTCACGGACTTTCTCGCGGAATACCGGATCCGGGAAGTGGTTCTCATCGATTGAGATATTCTCTTCTGCAGAAAAGGTTGAAGCCAGCAGATCTTTGGTTCCTCTGTTCAGGAAATACGGACTCAGGAGAGCCGCAGCAAATACCAGCGCCAGTAACTTCTTTCTCATGATGTGCCACCCCGATCAACTTTCTTCATACGGCTTCCCCCTGCCGTACCTAAAATTGATTTTACATCAGATACAGGCACCTGTCATTAAAAAAGGACGTCCTCCTTACGGGAGACGTCCTTTTCAGATATCCAGGGATCCGGATAATTACTTCATCTTGATCATGGAAGATTCCCAGCAGTCCGGCTTCTCTACACCGAGCAGATCCGCAATGGTAGCTGCGATGTTGGCAAGACCGTAAGAATCGGAATCGACTACTTCGTACTTGTCCTTGTTCTCTGTGTTGTCATAGAAGATGCACGGAACCGGATTGAGTGTGTGGGATGTCTTCGCCTTGATGCGGCCATCCTTATCAGCCTTCGGGGAACCGTCCTTAGCGAGCTCGTACATTTCCTCGGCATTACCGTGGTCTGCAGTGATGATCGCCATACCGCCGACAGCATCAATTGCCGGAAGGATTCTCTTCAGAGCGATATCAACAGACTCGACACCGATGACAGCAGACTCGAATACGCCTGTGTGTCCGACCATGTCGCCGTTCGGGAAGTTAACTCTCATGAAGGGGTACTTGTTCTCGGAGATAAGTTCAACAAGCTTGTCTGTGATCTCAGCGGACTTCATCCACGGACGCTGCTCGAAAGGAACGATATCGGACGGGATCTCGATGTACTCTTCAAGCTCATCGTTGAACTTAGAGGATCTGTTACCGTTGAAGAAGTAGGTAACGTGACCGTACTTCTGTGTCTCGGAGATCGCCAGCTGAGCAATGCCCTTGTTGGCCAGAAGCTCGCCGAGTGTATTTCTGATAACCGGCGGAGAAACGAGGAACTTCTTCGGGATGTGAAGGTCACCGTCGTACTCGAGCATACCTGCGTAGTTTACATTCGGAACACGGACTCTGTCGAACTTATCGAACTCAGAACCGCTCTCGAAAGCAACTGTCAGCTCCTGCGCACGGTCGCCGCGGAAGTTGTAGAGAATTACGCTGTCGCCGTCCTCGATCGTGCCGACCGGAGCGCCGTTTTCAGCGATAACGAAAGCCGGGAGATCCTGGTCGATGACGTTCGGGATCTCGGAACGGAATGTTTCAATTGCTTCTTTTGCTGTGGCAAACTGTCTGCCCTCACCGAGAACGTGAGTCTTCCAGCCTGCTTCAACCATACCCCAGTTCGCGCCGTAACGGTCCATGGTGATAACCATACGTCCGCCGCCGCTGGCGATTCTGTAATCGTGGGAATCATCAGAGAGCTCTGCAAGCTTTGCCTCGAGCTGGTCAACATACTGGAGAGCAGATGTCTCGCCAACATCACGGCCATCAAGAAGAATGTGGATGCGTACCTTTGCTACACCTTCTTCCTTAGCCTCGTCAAGCATGGCAAGGAGATGATCGATATGGGAGTGTACGTTACCGTCAGAGAGAAGACCGATGAAGTGCATCGTGCCGCCCTTCTTCGCATCTGCTACGAGGGACTGCCATACTTCACTCTGGTACATAGACTTGCTTGCCAGAGACTCGGATACGAGCTTTGCACCCTGGCTGTATACCTGGCCGGCACCGATCGCGTTGTGGCCTACCTCAGAGTTACCCATGTCACCGTCAGACGGAAGACCGACTGCAGTACCATGCGCTTTCAGCTTCTGCATAGGATAGTTCTTCATGCAGTTGTCGAGTATCGGCTTCTTGGCGCCGGTAACTGCATTACCTGTCTCGATTGCTTTGATGCCCACACCATCCATGATGATGAGAACGATTGGACCTTTGTAGTTTGTGCTCATAGTCTTGATCTCCTTTTCCATAAAAAGGGCACAATCCGGTTTTGGACTTGTGCCCTGGTTTATCACTTGTAATGCGGATCCGTCATACTGACGGGCGACTCTCAGGATCAGGCTCCTTCGCCGCCCTCTCCGCCGCCTCCGCCGCCTTCAGGATTTTCTTTAGGCTGCTCCTTCGGCTGCTCCGGCGGTGTCTCCGGCTGTGTTTCCTTAGACTCCGGCGGATTCTCGGAACTCTGCGGTGTGTCCTGCGGTGTTGTGTCCGAAGAAGGCGGAGGAGTTACATCTCCTGACGGCCCGTTGACCTTGCCGGTCTTCGGATCCATGCTATAGACCTTACCGTCCGAACCCAGTGTACCGATGCGGATCTCCGCATTTCTTACCGGGTAGTGGCTCGGGAAGTATTCTTCCTTCTTTACCTCGTTGCCATCCTTGTCATACCAGACCTTATAGGACTTGTAGTCATATCCGACACGGGAGCCCTGTGCGGTCTCCTTGTATCCGATCGGCTTGGAAGAATCGGCAACATATACTGTGGTAGGCGTGATCTCACGGACCTTCTCACCTACGAGCTTGATCGTCTGCCCATCCTCGAGCGGACGTCCATAAACTTCACATGTTACAACGCGGTCCTTGTAGTATGTGTGAAGAGCGACCGGATAATCCGTATTGTTAGTGAAGCGGAAGTTCGGGCTCTCCCATGTAACCGTCGCGTCAGTTCCCTTATCAACATACGTACTCGGGATCGTATGGTTCTTTCTCTCATCGATCTGGAGATCTGCCTTCGTTACGCTCTGGTAGATCATGGTGTTCGCCTGGCAGATTCCGCCGCCGAGTTCATCTCTCATATCACCGTTGAAGATACCGTGAGCCATCTTGTAGCCCTTCTCCTCGGTTCTCTGGCCGACCCATTCGTTAAAGTCGAAGGTCTCGCCCGGATTGAGGAAATATCCGTCGATCTTCTCGCAGACGAGACGGATGTTCGTATTTCTGTTCTCGTTTCCACTGGTCTCGGAAGAAGTCTTGGAAACCAGACACAGGTAGCTTCTTAAGAAATCTGCTGATGTCTCGGGCTCGATCACTTCGGAAGTTACCGGGATCACACACTCATATTCGGTGTTGTTCAGTTTTTCCTTAACATCGGCGATCGCCTTGTTGACGTCTACCTTGAAGCCCTGTTGGGAATCTTCGATAATAAAGGTCAGCGTCTCGACATCAAATCCGGTCGCATGAGCTTCGATAACTTCTTTCTCAAGAGAATCGAGAGCCTGATGAGTAAGAGAATCTACCGCAGACGTGTCCAGGGTGTATGTGCAGACAAAATCCATCGGATTTGTCTTCAGACGGTTGATCGTGTTGTAACGGTCCTTGAGTCCCTCATCGCCCGCGAGCGTGCTGGAACGGCCGTAGCTGTATGCTTTTTCAATAACATCTTCGATATCGCTGGAGAGTGTCAGTCCCTCTGTGCCCATCGGGATCGACTGATCACCGACCATAAATGTAACTTTCACGACGTCATCAGCCGGCTTCTTCACTTCGGAAGCAAACATCGTCTTGACTTCGTCTTTTGTCTTGCCGGCGACGCTGGTTCCATTGATCGTGATTCCTTCATAGAATGTCGGGACATCCAGCTGCGCGGAGAGTTCTTCCGGCTCAAAGGAAACTTCGCTTCCGTTGATATCGGTAACAACGATCTTGTTGGATTTTCCGGCAAAGACGCCTTTAAGCACAGTGAAATAAAGGACAGTGCCCAGAACTCCTACGGCCAGAACACCTGCCACTGCGCCAACAGCTATTTTTGCTCTTCTCTTCTGTCTTCTTCTTGCTGCATTCTTTTTCATTAACTGACGCCTCTTATAAAAAACTACTTCACCATGTAAAAGATTACTATAGGACAGCCGTGCTTTCAAGAGAAAAACGTGTTTTTATACCTTACAAATTCCTCACTTTTTTATTGAATTTTTTGTAATATCTGGCAGTTTCTCTTTAACATTTTCCGCTGATTTCAAAAATCAAACAAATCATGTTACTATTACTTTTGGTTTTACCTCTTTAAAAGCACTGTCAGGAGGTCGTTTTCCCAAGTGAAACGCTTGATCATCTGCGATATCGATAATACGCTTCTTCCACCCGGCGGACAGATCTCCGAATATACGATGGAGACGATCCGGGAACTTCCTGCTTCGACAGGTTTTTCCATCGCCACGGGACGGTCGTTTCACGTCGTAAGGAAATTCGTCGAGGATATGGCGATCTCCGTTCCGGTAATTACCAGCAACGGTGCTCAGGTATATGATTACAGAGCTGACCGCGCGGTCTATGAGACAAGTTTTCCGGGCGAAACGGTCTCTGAACTCTTAAGAACTCTCATCCGTGAAGGCTTTGACTTCGTCGCCTACGGCATCGACGGCATCTTCTACCGCCGGGGAAGTACACATATGGCCTTCTTTAACAACTACAACGCCTCCGTCCGCGAAGAGATCAGAGCACCTCTGATCCCGCTCAACGAGAAGGACCTGTCCGTAACCCCTTCCCGTCTTACGAAGGTTCTGGTATATTCACCTACCGATGCCCTGACACAGGTGCTTTCCGAGAAGGAAAATCTGGAAGTGACCGCCTCCATGAGCAGTGTCATCGACATCATGGCGAAAGGTTCCACGAAAGGTAATGCCGTTGTTGCGCTCGCAGAGCATCTCAATGTTCCTCTTTCGGATGTTTACTGCTTCGGTGACAATGACAACGATGTCAGCATGTTCACCTGCGGTGCCGTGGGCATCGCTATGGGAAATGCCACTGAAGAGGCAAAATCAAAGGCTTCGATCATTACCCGTAATTGCAAAGATGACGGAGTCGCTTTCGCGATCCGCCATCTTCTTTGAGCTTTCTTATTTGTTTCTTTCCCCGTGTGTGGCGGACTTGCCGGATCAATCCGAGATTGCAACGTGCATGGACTTTGCGATGATGAAGAATCTCTTGTTCTCGACCTTGATCTTAAAGATGTGATATCCCTGACCAAAGTGATATCTCTCATTCATCTGATAGAATTCTTCCTGCGGTGCCAGACCGATGAAATCGCCACCCTCATAAGAGAAGCGCATCGGGCATGAAATCATGAACGGCTGCACAAAGACGATCTTCAGGATCGGATCTGCAAACTCATCGGGTTTTCCTACAAGTACGACCTGCTCGTTGTCCGCGGACTGGATCTCAAAATACATCCACAGTACATCGGAGAGGCACTCTTTGATCGAGTTAAACTTGACCAGACACTCATTTGCCGTCATATCACATGTTCCTCCTTCAAGAAATCACCCCGAGTATACAAGGTTTTCCGCCTTGAAAAAAGAGCATTTGAGGGGCGAAATATGAAGTTTTTGTGAGAAATTGCGAAGTTCTTCACATTTCCGTCACAATTTTAATTCACGAAGTGGAAATCGCCTTGATTTTGCCGTATTTGCGAAAGAAGGCGCCTCTGATCATTTTCATCGGAGACGCCTTTTTTTGTTAACAATTTATTACTTAGAGCATCAAAGCTTCGCTTTTACCGCACCGGAAACCTTCGCCTTGGTATCCTCCAGACGGGCACGGGAATCTTCCTTCGTGTTAGCATAGATTCCAAAATAGATCTTCAGCTTCGGCTCAGTTCCGGACGGACGTGCGCACGCCCAGTCGAGACCCTTGTCACCGCCGAGTTCGTAAAGAAGAACGTTGGATACCGGAAGATCGATCTTCTCTTCGGTAATACCGTCATCCGTAAATACATAACGCTTGGAAGCCTGATAGTCACGTACCGCAACGACCGGAGCTCCGCCGAGGAGAGCCTGGGCTTCCGACTTGTTCTTACAGGAAAGAAGGTCGGCACGCAGAGACTTCATCGCACCGGCGATCTTCTCGATGCCTTCCTTGCCCTCGAGTGTGATCGATACGGTCTCTTCAAAGCCGTAACCGAAGCGCTGGTAGATGTTCTCCAGACGGTCGACCAGAGACTGGCCGCGCTCTCTGGACTGCGCATACATGCCGGCGATCAGCATCGCACCGACGACAGCATCCTTATCACGTACATCAAGACCTGCGAGATAGCCGTAGCTTTCCTCGAAACCGAACTGGAAGTGCTTAGAACCGAACTCATCGTCGAGCTTGATCCTCTCACCGATGAACTTAAATCCGGTGAGAACTTCCTGAAGCTCAACACCATAGTACTTGCAGATCGCACCGGCGAGCTTGCTCGATACGATGGTCGTTACGGCAAAAGAACCTTCCGGCAGTGTGCCTGCACTCTTCTTGGAATCGAGGATATAGTCGAGGAGCATAAGTCCTACCTGGTTACCGGAGAACGGTACATAGGTGTCCTTGCCGTCCACGTTTGTACGTACGGCAATGCCGATACGGTCGCTGTCCGGGTCGGTGCCGATGACCAGATCCGCATCGACCTTCTTTGCAAGATCGATCGCCATGGTCAGAGCCGCCGGATTCTCCGGGTTCGGAACTTCTACAGTCGGGAAGCTTCCATCCGGGAGCTCCTGTTCTTTTACGATATGGACATTCTCCAGGCCGATCTTCTTTAAGATGCGGCGTACCGGCTTATTACCGGAACCGTGGAGAGGTGTGTAAACGATGGACATATCCTTCTGGTTGAGAATCGCCTGACGGTCGATGACGAGCTTATCGAGCATATCCGTATATGCCTCATCGACTTCTTCTCCCCAGTATGTAAGAAGTCCCTTGGCCTTTGCTTCCTCAAGAGTATCCGGCTTAATCGTTCTGATATCCTCGATGCCCTCGATGAAGGAAAGGATCTTCGATGCAGCCTCCGGCGGAACCTGACCGCCGTCTTCTCCGTATACCTTATATCCGTTATACTTCGACGGGTTGTGGCTCGCGGTGATCATAACACCGGCAAATGCCTTGTGCCAGCGGACCGAGTATGAGAGCATCGGTACCGGACGGAGCTCATCCGAAAGGAATACGCGGATGCCCATGGATGTCAGTGTTCTTGCGGTGATCTCCGCGAACTCCGGAGAGAAGTGACGCGAGTCATAAGAAATAACTACACCGCGCTTCATGGCATCTTCGCCTTCACTCACGATGAATTTTCCGAGTCCTGTGGAAGCCTTCGCTACCACATACATATTCATACGGTTGATTCCTGCACCCAGCACACCGCGAAGGCCGGCTGTGCCGAACTCGAGATCTCTGTAGAATCTCTCCTCGATCTCCTTCTTATCGTCCTTGATTGCCAGAAGCTCTGCTCTGGTTTCTTCATCAAAGTACGGGTCTTCACTCCAAAACTTGTACAATTCTTCTACGTTCATTTTTTCTCCTCCTCAGTATTCGATTGACTATTATCCGCTTCTGCAGAAACAGTAACTGCAGATTCTTTTTTCTTCTTTACGAGAACCACCGATACCACGGCGAAAAGCACAACTCCCGCAGCACTTGCCAGAAGTCCCGCCTTCCATCCGGGCGGCGTGAAACAAAGTTCGATCTTATGGGATCCTGCCGTAAGCGGGATACTCAGGAGCGCATCCTGATATGCCTCGATGCATACTTCCTGACCATCCACATAAGCCTTCCAGCCATCCTCATACGGAGCAGTGATCACCAGCAGCTTATCAGCGTCCGATTCCGTCTCGATCTCGTAGTGGCCGTTCTCGACAACGATACTCTTCGTACCCTGGGACAGTGCCTCCTTCTGCGGTGCCATCGCCTCCGGATTCATGTATGCCAGGATCGGTGCGAAGGATCCGTAGACATCCGTGTTCGAGCGGATCTCCAGAGTGATCTCATCGCCTTTCTTGAAGTATCCCAGATCGAAGATACGGCTGTAGAAAGAACTGGAATCCAGCTTATAGACCTGCTCGCCGTTGATGTAGATATCTCCTCTGCACTGCAGATGCATAAACGGGATCGAGAAGTAGACCGCACCGTCACGGTCCGCCTTGAAGACCGTCCGCAGCACCATCGGTGCTTTGTCATTATTGCGGAGATAGAAACGGAGAGATTCCGCCTTTAAGTTCTTCTTCTCGAGGTTCAGGGTATTCTCGAGCGTATCCGCCGCCATGATGCTTTCTTCCGGCGGGATATCGGTCTGCTGGCCGTTCAGGACTTCCCATGTCGGAGTCCATGTTTCGTAGATATCCGAAGCGTCTTTACCGGAAAGGGAGCTGATCCACTTCTCCTGGAAGTCGAAATAATCTTTCTTATCTTCATCCTTCTCCAGTGCGTATCCGTCAAAAGCACCGGCATCCGCTTCTGCCAGGAACGCCGCCGAAAGAGCGTAGTCATTTCTGTAGAGGTAGAAGTCACCGACCTTCGCGGTCTTCTGGAGTTCATTCATATTCTCGTCTTCCGTGATGATGTAACGGACGCCGAGAATAGAGTCGGAAGGCAGGATCTCATTGTCATGCTGCAGAGAGAAGTAATTGTAGTTCGAGTTATAGCCCAGCTGCTTGAGGAAGCGGTTGGTCTTCTTGTTGGCCATCGAAGCAAAGATACTCATTCCCTCTTTTCCTGTATAGAACGGGAGGTTGTTATCGCAGATCAGGTAGTGCCAGGTCTGGTGAAGATCGGTTCTGAACCAGTCGTCATCCTCGATCTTGCCGGAGAGCGTATCGATGTCCGAGAGCATACTTCTGAAATTCGGTGCGTCCTGCATACCTGCATAGACTTCCGGCATGAAGCATCTTGGGTTGAAGATCACGATCTCGATCACAATAACAATTGCCAGGAATGCCGTGCCCAGGCGCTTAATGTTCGAGATCATATCCGGCCATTTCTCCAGCGTCTTTCCGTAAAGGAGGATGCAGATCAGGACCGCGAAAAGGATCGTCGCAAAGAACGTACTGTCTTCCTTCGACATCTGTCCGAAGCTCTGCGAGAAGACCGCCATGCCGACAACAATGCCGAGCGTGATGAAGAAGTGCTTTTTGAGCGCCAGATGCATATTGAGGTATGAGTAATATGCCACCAGGATCATCACGAAGGAGAACAGGTAGGAATATCTGTAATTGAACCAGTTCGGATCATCGAAGAGGTGCCATGCCAGGTTGACCGGCGAGAAATGGAAGCACAGGATGCCGAAGCCGAAAGCCACGCCGATGGCGATCTTGAGGTTCTTCTTGATCTTCGGGTTGATGAAGAACAGGATGCACAGGAAAAGCGCCGCGATGCCGCAGAAGATGTACGGAAGGTTGTTGGCGAGATTGCCGACCTTCTTCTCCGTAAGCTGGTCCACGATGGACAGGAGCTTGAACTGCGGCTGCATAGTGATGCCGGTATCGTTGACGTTATAGTCCGGATTGCCGATCGTATTTAAGCCTGCCGGCAGGAGTATGCATGCGCTCATCATCGCCGCGGTGACCGCCGAGAGGATGAAAAGTCCCACCGTCGCGAGGCCCTCTTTCTCGTTCTCCTTCTTGAACTTACCCTTATATCCCATGATGGCAAGCAGGTAGATGAACGAGAACGCGCCGACCATGTAGGCCATGTAATAGCCGGAAACGAAGAGCATCAGAAGAAGGAGCGTCAGTACCGGCCAGGTCTTTCTTCTGTCGATGAACTTCTCGGTGAGAAGGATCAGGAGCGGCAGGAGTGCGATACCGTCGAGCCACATGATGTTGAACATGAAGATGATGACGAAGGAGCACAGAGGATACATCATGCCGAAAAGGATCGACATCTTATCTTCTGATTTGAACTTCCGGTCAAGAAGCCACGTCATAAAAGCACCGGCAAACGCGAGTTTGAGGATGATGATCAGTGTGACCATCTCCTGGATCATGGATGTCGGGAAGATCAGCGCCACCAGATTGATCGGGCTGGAAAGATAGTATCCGAAGACACCCATCGTATTCGCGCCGATGCCGAGGCTGCGGGAATAGAAGAGTGACTGTCCGGAAGTAAGCTGCTGCTTCAGGCCGATCAGATACGGGCCGTACTGCGCGGCCAGGTCGGAAGTCAGAACATTTCTCGATCCGAAAGGAACGATCATGTTGACGGAGAATACCACCACCATGGCGAACATGGTCAGGAAGAACGCCAGTATCGGGCGGCTGTCTATGCTACGCCCTGCTTTCTTTTCCAGGGTCTTTTGCTCGATCAATCGTCTTCCCTCCTTTGTTTTTTCTCACCCTTTTTTCTCGTGAGAAATACCGATATAAATGCAAATGCCAGTACTCCGGCCGCACTTGCGGCAATGCCGGCCTTAAAGCCCGGCGGAGTAAACTTAAGTTCCACTTTATGCGCTCCGGCGGAGACCGTAACACTTAAGAAGGCATCCTGATATGCAGTGATCTCGGCTTCGTTTCCGTCCACCCAGGCGGTCCAGCCTTTCTCATACGGGGCGGTGATCAGAAGAACCGAGTCTTCCCTTGCATCCACCTCGATCTCATAATGCCCATTGTCTACCATTATACTATGCATTCCCGCGGTCATTACATTTTTTTGCTTTTCAATGCCTTCCGGATCCAAATATGCGAAGATCGGCTCGAAACATGCGAAAAGATCCTCATTACAGCGGATCTCCACGTCCACTCTGTCCCCTTTGCTGAAATCGCCGAGGTAAAGTACCCGGGTGTAATCAGAGTCGGAGATGCCGGTATAAAGCGGCTTACCGTTCAGATATACATCTGTGGAACACTGGCAGTGCAGGTACGGGATCTCCAGATAAAGCACACCGTCACGGTCCGCGATGACTTCTGACTGCAGGCGGAAAGGATATTGGGCATTATCTCTAAGATACAGTTTCAGGCCCTTCGCATTAAGGTCCCTCGATTCATTGTTCAGGCGGTTCTCAACGGTATCTGCGGGAACGATCGCCTTCTCGGGCGGAGTGACGCTCAGCTGTCCATTCACGGGCTTCCAGTTCACGGTAAATGTGTCATAGAGATCCGAAGCATCCTCTCCGGAAAGGGAGGTAAACCAGTTCTCCTGGAACGAGAAGTAGTCCTTGACCTCATCATCCTTCTCGAGTGCAAAGCCGTCGAAGCTGTTTGCGTCGGATCTGATGAGGAAGGCCTCCGGAAATGCGTACTGATTCTTATAAAGCTTTATTCCGTTTTCTTCCGAAATCAGTTCCAGTCCGGAAAGATCCTCCGACTTGGTGATGATGTATTTCACACCGAAAAGAGAATCCGGCGCAAGGATCACATTATTGTGCAGGCAGGAAGCGTAGTTGTAGAGCACGTCATATCCCATCTGCTTGAGGAAATGGGCAGTCTTCCGGTTGGTCATCGTGGCAAAAGAACTGATGCCCCGAAGTCCGGAATAAAAAGGAAGATTGTTCGCGCCGATCAGGTAATACCACGGCTGGTGGAGCTCGGTGCGGTATTCGTCCGAATCTCCGATCCTGTCAGAAAGAGTCCGGATATCCGTAATCATGCCGCTGAACTTGGAGGCATCCGCAAGATCCGCGTAGATATCCGGCATCAGGCACCGGGGATTAAATACAACGATCTCTACGACGATCACCGTCGCGAGAAGACCGGCTCCGAGATTCTTCAGATTCGCGATCGACTCCGGCCACTTCTCGAGAGTCTTTCCATAGAGAAGGACACAGATCAGGATCGTGAAGATGGCCGTCGCGAAGTAAGTACTGTCTGCTTCCGCCATCTTGCCGAAGTTCTGGGACAGGATACTCATGGCAAAGACGATGCCCAGTGCGGTGAAGAAGTGCTTTTTGCTCACATACTGCATATTCAGGTAGGAATAGTACGCCACCAGGATCATCACGAACGAGAACAGATAAGAGTAACGGTAATCGAAGCAGTTCGGTACATCGAAGAGATGCCAGGCCAGTTTCAAAAGCGGGAACTGGAAACACAGGATGCCGAAAACGAAGGCCGCGCCGATCGCAATCTTCAGGGATCGCCTGATCTTCGGATTGAGGAAAAAGAGCACACACAGGAACAGCGCCGTCATGCCGCAGAATACCAGCGGCATGTTGTGAATGATATTTCCCGCGCCTTTTTCGACGAGCTGGTCGACCATGTCCATCAGCTTGAACTCCGGCTGCATGGTAAACACGGATTCCTGTACGGAAGCATCCGGGTTATTCAGTGTCTGGACCCCCGCAGGAAGGAGGATGCAGGCGCTCATCAGCGCGGCAGTCACTGCGGAAAGGAGAAACAGACCCAGCGACTGCAGGCCGTTCTGTTCCTTTTTGAACTTTCCCTGATACGCCATGACGGACACGATGTAGATGAATGAAAAGACGCCCACCATGTAGGCCATGTAATAGCCGGAAACAAAAAGGAGGAAGAACGACAGCGTAAGGAGCGGCCATCTTCTTCTCTCCTTAATAAACTCTTCGATAAGAAGGATCACAAGCGGCAGAAGGGCAAAGCCGTCCAGCCACATGATGTTAAACATAAAGGCGATCGCATACGTGCAGAACGGATACATCATTCCGAAAAGCACTGACATCCTGTCACGGGAGTTGAATTTTCTTTCCAGGAGCCAGGTCATAAAAGCACCGGCAAAGGAAAGCTTCAGAATCGTCAGTACTGAAACCAGTTCCTGGATCATGGAATCCGGGAAGACCAGCGCGAGAATGTTTAAGGGACTGGAAAGATAATAGGCAAAGATACCGATCGTGCTGGAACCCATGCCTATGTTTCTGCTGTAAAGGACGGAGCCTCCTCCGGTAACGGAATGCTTAAGTCCGAGAAGGAAGGGCGCGTACTGGGATCCGAGATCATAAGTAAGAACATTTCTCTGCCCGAAAGGAACGATCTGGTTAATAAGAAACACCAGAATCAGGGAGAACATCGTAACAAAGAAAGCAAGAAGCGGGTGAAAAGATACACTCTTCTTCACTCTCTTTTCAAGAGCATTCTTCTCGATCAACCTCTTTCCCTCCTTGTGGCTCCGCTTTTCCGTTCTTTCTCAGAACGATCACAAGCGCGAAACCGAAAATCAAACCCAGTGCACTGATTATAACACCGATCCGCGCTCCGGGGGGAGTGAATCGGAGGGACACATCATGACGGCCTTCTTCGATCGGGAAACTCAGGAACGCATCCTGATAAGAGGTGATCTCTGTCTTTCTTCCATCGATCTCGACTGTCCATCCCTCTTCATAAGGAATGGTCGTGATCAGAAGATTCTTCTCTTTCACGTCTGCAGTAAAGGTAACTTTTCCGTCCTCTGCGGAAAGGTCCGAGATCCCCTGTCCGAGGATCTGCATCTGCGCGGAAAGCTCGATCGTATCACACGAAGCTATGACCGGATCAAAGCACGCAAGGACATCGTCGTCACAGCGGATCTCCATCGTGAGTTTCTCGCCTTCCTGATGCGGGATATCTACGATCACCGAATAATAGGAATCCGACGCTTCCCTGTAGATCTGCTTCCCGTTGCAGTATACGCTGAGCGGGGCGCTTCTCATAAGGAACGGGATCGAAAGATAAAGGGGCGAGTTCGTTTCCGCCGTGATCTCGGCACGCAGAAGGATCGGTGCCTCTTCATTCATGCGCAGATATGCGGTCAGATCCTTATGACCCTCGACGATATCCTCGAGATCCCTGCTGTCCTTCTTCGCATCGTATTCGAGCTCGAGTTCCGCGATGTCTCCGGGAACCGTACGCGCGTTGATCACTTCCCACTTCACATCCGTCTTCGAATAAATTCTTTCCGCAGAAACCCCGGTAAGAGATCCGATCCACTTCTCCTGATAGTCGAAGTAATCTTTCTCTTTTCCCATCTTCTCGAGCTGGTAGCCGTCAAAGCTTCCGGCGGATTCATCCGCCAGGATCACCATCTTTCCGGCATACGGGTTTTCGAAGAGCGTGTAGCGCGCAGAGCTTGCGATCGGGGTAAGTCCGTTGATCTCCTTGCGGTTTGAGACAATATATCTCACGCCGAGGACCGAGTCCGAAGGCAGGATCACATTTCTGTGTTCTGTTGAAAAGTAATTGTAGTTCGTGCAGTAGCCGAGCTGCTTCAGGAAACGCTGCTGGGTCTTATTCGACATCGAGCAAAAAGCACCTATGCCGTTCGTGTGTGTGTATGACGACAGGTTCAGCGAGTCGATATTGCTGCCGAGTACCCCGGCCATCTCCGTACGGGCACCGCTTCCACTGTCGATAGAAGCTGTAAGATCACCCAGTTCCTCGACCTGCGAACTAAAGGAACGGTTCAGCTGTGTGTCGTTCCAGATCGCGCCGACGGTAACCTTCGGCGCAAGGAAAACGATCTCGGCAAGCACGACGGGCACCAGGATGCCACTGCCCCACCGCTTAAGATTCGAGAGCGAATCCGGCCACTTCTCCTTCGCCATACCGAAGAGGCAGAGCGAAACCAGAAGCAGGATCGCGAAGTTCTGGAAATACATGGAGTTCGCATCCGAAACTCCGCCGAACTCCTCACCAAGGACAAGAAGCAGGAACAGGATCCCCAGTGCTTTCAGGAAATCCGGATTCCGGAGCGATTTCAGATGCAGGAACGAATAGAAAGCGACGAGGACCATGCCGAAGATAAAGAGGAATGAATACCTGTACAGGAACCAGTTCGGCGAATCGAAAAGATGCCATGCGGCATTCACAAGCGGCATGAGGAATGAAACGATCCCCAGCAGAAAACCGATGCCGGCCCGAAGCTTCAGTGCTTTTGACACGGAAGGATTCAGGAAGAAAAGGATCACGAGTTCCAGCACGGCAAGGCTCGAGAATACAAACGGGAGATTTGCCGTAATATCCGAGAGCTTGGCGATAAAGAGATTCGGGAGCAGCGTGATCAGGCGGAACGAAGGATCCATCGTCACAGAGATCGAGGAAGTCCCGTCGCTGTTGCGGATCGTGTCGAGTCCGGCAGGAAGCAGGAGAACTGCGCAGATCATGGCAGCACATACCGCCGTCAGAACAAATACGCCGATCTTCTTGCCGGCAAATACCTTCTCCTCACTCTTTCTTCTGTATTCGAGGATACCGATCAGATAGAAGAATGAGAAGATCCCCACCATGTATGCAGTGTAGTAGTTCGAAGCGAAAAGCAGGACCAGCACGAGAAGGAGCTTCCATGTCTGCTTTATGTCCCGGCTGAACTTCTCGGTCACGAGGATCAGAAGCGGCAGGAGCGCGAATCCGTCCAGCCACATGATGTTAAAGATGAAGGACATGGAATATGAGCACATCGCGTAGATCATGCCGAAGAGGATGCTCATCTTCGTCTTGTCCCGGAATTTATCATCGAGAAGTGCCGTCATAAAAGCACCGGCAAAGGACAGTTTGAGCATGACGATCAGAAGGATCGCGTCAGAAATATGGGATGCCGGAAAAACAAGCGTGATCAGATTTAATGGCGAGGTGACATAGTACGCGAGTATACCCAGAAGGTTTCTGCCCATGCCGATCTCGAAGGTATACGAAAGAGATCCTCCATGAAGGAGTTTGTTTCTCATCGTCACCAGATAAGGAGCATACTGCGCGGACAGGTCAGACATCAGAACAGATCTTTCGCCGAACGGGGATACGCCTAGGATCAGGAAGACGACCGACAGTGACGCGAACACGGCAAAGAAAGCGGCGACCGGTCTCAGACCCGTCTTCTTCGAAAGGCGCTTTTTCGGTTCAAGTTCTGTCTTCTCTATCATTGAAAATCTCCTTCTCGGATTACATAGGTATCGTATCACAAAACGCCCTGTTTCCAAAAGGTTTACGATTGAAACTGTCCTCTTTGCACGATGAATGTAGTATACTGATTACATAGTTCGGAATAGTTTATGAGGTGGATTATGCTAGTCAGTCTGATGGTTCCCTGTTACAACGAACAGGAAGCTCTTCCCTATCTTTATGAGGCACTGTGCAAGGTCACATCCGAGTGCAGCCAGTATGAGTATGAACTGATCTTCGTCAACGACGGAAGCAGGGACAATACTCTGGGCGTTCTTAAGGAAATGGCCGCGAAAGATCCGCGCATCCGCTATATCTCTTTTTCCCGTAACTTCGGAAAAGAAGCCGCCATGTACGCAGGCCTTGCAGCCGCAAAAGGCGAGTGGATCGGTCTTCTCGATGCCGACATGCAGGATCCGCCGTCTCTTCTTCCCGAGATGTTTGAGGCTCTGGAGAAGGATGAATGTGATATCGTTGCGACACGCCGCGTCTCCCGTAAGGGTGAGCCGCCGATCAGAAGCTGGTTTGCACGCCGCTTCTATCACCTGATCAACAGGTTCACGGATGTCGAGATCGTAGACGGTGCCAGAGACTTCCGTGTTATGAGACGTCCTGTCGTTGACGCGATCCTTTCTCTAAATGAGAGACAGCGCTTCAGCAAGGGTATTTTTGCCTGGGTCGGATTCCGTACCAAGTGGCTGGAATATGAGAATGTCGAGCGTGTAGCCGGCGAGACGAAGTGGTCGTTCTGGAAGCTTTTCCGCTACGCCATCGAAGGTATCGTCTCCTTCACCACTGCACCGCTCCGTATCGCTATGATCGTCGGCTTCCTCACTTCACTCGGAGCCTTCATCTACTTGCTTTACTACTTCATCCATGCCCTCATCTACCAGACATGGGAGAAGGCAGCCGGTTATCCGTCATTGCTCTCCTTCATGCTCTTCCTGGGCGGCATGGTCCTGATGGCACTCGGTATCATCGGAGAATACCTCGCCAAGACCTACATCGAAGTCAAGAACCGTCCGCTCTATGTTATCGCAGAAGATAACAAGAAAGACG
>JAILHZ010000096.1 GCA_024695545.1 Clostridiales bacterium | reverse complement strand
GGGTTAAGGGTATATTATGATTTCTCGAAGGTTTCTTTTTCCTTTCCTTCACTTACAGAGTTTAGCGGTAGAAAGTTAAAACATCGCCAATTAAAGTTAAAGAAAAGGTTAAGTTGTACGGGTCAAAAGTTATGCCGCCGGAAAGTATTCTTCGCGTGGTGGTACCGGATAGTTCTTTTCGGGCAGTTTAGTACCACCGCTTCAAATATGCAGTGGTACTAAATCACCTCAAATAGAAAAACCCGGGAGGCACCGGGTATTCTACTAGGAAATTGGGTTAGGGGGTTATATGAAATCGTTTGCTTTATGAGTTCATTATGACCCACCAACCTTAAGCGAACTTTAAAGTACGAAATCTTTTCTGAATTTCTTTCTGAAAAGCACCCGTGCCCTCCACCTTTTCTCCCACAAAAAGGAAAACTTATCCCGGATACGTCTCCGCTTCCTGCATGCTCTTCGGCACAGGGTATTTCTCATGCATTCTCTTCGCGAACTCAGCGGTCTTCTCGAACGCATCACCCTCCACACGTTTCAGGCTGTCCCATCCCAGACTACCGGGATCCGGATCCACGTTGACCTGAGCGGCGGAAAAAGCCACTACCGCCTTACTCTCAGGATAGACCTTCTCCACCGCGCGTGCCGCAGTATAGTAGAAAAATGCCTGATTCTTCTTGCTCCAGCCATCCACGGAATCCAGCATCCCGAAGCACTGCTCCAGGCGCTTTTCCATAGGAGACACCAGTTCCAGTTCGAGAATTTCCGCATGCGCGTACTTTTCCGGGATCTTCCCGTCCGGAGGATAGTTTCCCTTCTCCTTCTCCGCCGCCAGAAGCTCTCTTTCCGCGATGTTCTTGACCTGCGTCTGGTATTCATAGATATTCGTATTCACAGTCGTAAGAATCGTCAGGTGCTTCAGACCTTCGGTCTTATCGATCTTCCGGAGCATGCACGTCAGTCCGGCCGCTCCATCCCACCATCCCTGCGATACTTTTCCGTAGGCACAGCTCATCAGGTATTCGCTGATCGCCGTCAACGCATCCTTTCCGCCAACAACGATCTCCTTCTCCATCTTTTCCGGTTCCGGATCATTGATCACTAAGCTACAGTAGTGCGCATACTTATCGACCAGCCCGACATACTTGACCAGATTCTGAGAATCACCACCGGATGATGCCCCTGCCCCCGTATTCGTACGGATACCCGAGGCGCCCATCGGACGGACCACAGGACCCGAAGAGAAAGCCGCAGGCTTCACCGGAACCACCGGCATCTTCACTTCTACGGGCTTATCCGTCGACGGCTTCGCCAGCTTAGCAAAGAGCAGAAGAAAGCCGATACCGGGCACGAGGATCAACAAAACAGTGATCGGATTTTCGCCTGCGTCGAGCAGACGTCTCGAAGCAGCGGTGCACCACGGGATCAGCGTGATGAACACCCAGAGCGATATCACCACGATCGGTCCCACCATCCCGCCGATCGCGAGAAAAGCAACCACAGAAATAATTACAGTGAGAATAGTATTTGCAAGAAACGCCAGCCAGAAATCTTTCCGGTTTGTCCTGGTGGTAGTGTTTCCATACTTCTTCCAGAAATCAAGATACGCCTTCAGCATGTTCACCCCTCCATATCAAATGCCTAAGCAGCGGATTCCCTCAGATATTCCAATTATATCAGACACAGGCCACGAAAAGTTCCACAATATGTGCCTGACTCTTACTCCGGCCTTGCGCACTGCACCATCGGATCGTCGAGAAGCTGCAGCCGGATCTCCGGCACATCTACCCCGAGGCGGATCAGGTTCTCGCGCGCCGAGTTAAGGAACGATTCCGCATTCTCCGACACGATCGGAAGCCCGCACCGCGCAAGGCCGCACCGCGAAGTCCCGGCCGCCTCCCCGCCTTCTACTGCTCCTGCTCCTTCTCTTTCTCCGTCTCCCGCCGCCGCGCAATTACACGAAGACAGCGCCAGTCCCAGCTCCGCGAGAATCTCCCCGAACGGCTTGTCCTTCTTCAGCGCCATCAGCACGCTGTTCAGCTGAAGATATCCGTAGACCATCACGGACATGAGTTCGTCCGTGCCCCAGATGCGTGAGTAATATTCCTCGAAGCTCTCGCCCTCCGGAACCGGAGACGGCATATTATCCACCGCCGCCTGGAGCATCGCCTGAAGTTCCCCGATGCGCTTATCGTCCCCGATAAAACGGTAGTATCCGACCGCGAATTCATTGACAAACATCTCTTCCATGAGTGGCGAAAGCTGCTTGCCACATGCCTCTACCACGCAGTGTCCCATCTCGTGAACCAGGTTGTACCAGTGGAAATACAAGTCGAACTTATACTGGATGCTCTCCTGTCCCAGCAGCATCGCATAGCCCATCTTCTGTTCTTCGGATCCGGTCTCAAACTTACCGGACATAATCGTGTAACTCATAGTTTTTCCTTTCTATCTTTCCGATCCAGGATCCGCCGCATCTGCCAGATCCTTGTTGCTCTTATGAATACCGCTACCATCACGACATAAAATGTCACGAGGTAGAATGGGAATACACGCATTCCGAACGCCTGTCCGAGGAGCCCGCAGACAACCGGTCCGACCAGGATCGCAAAACTCGATACCGCCATCTGTGTGCCGATGATCGCAGGCGATCTTTTCTCCCCGAAGTTCTCCGGCGCGAGATAATTAAAGTTCGGAAACATCGGTCCGTTTCCAAGTCCGATCAGCATCAGCGCCACGACCGTCACCGCATTGACCGGAACAAGCACCAGCAGCACGAGCGCCGTGCCGAGAAGGATGAATCCGATCTTGATGATCTGCCAGCTGTGCAGTTTCTTCGCAAGCAATCCCGACAGGAACCTGCCCATCGTCATGCCGAGGTAGTAGAACGTCACCGATGCCGCAGCGATCTCGTTGCTCAAGTGTTTATGCTCGACGAGAAAAGTACTGCCCCAGTTTCCGACCGAGCACTCGATCGTGCACGAACACATGAACAGGAGCCACATTACTTTTACGCCCCTGATAGACGCCGCCTGCCGCAGCGATAACGTCTCGAAGTCTTCTTCCGACGATTCTTCGCCGCCGTGCACCTTCTTCCATACAGGAAGCGTAAACACCAGAAGCATCGCCAGTGCAAACTGCACGAGTGCCATGATGCGGTATCCCGTACGCCATGTCATCCCGCTTCGGAACACCTGCGACAGAACAAACGGACTGATCGTCACGCCCACTCCGTAACAGCAGTGCAGGAAGCTCATCCTCGATGCGCTGTAGTGGAGCGCCACGTAGTTATTCAGTGCGGTATCGATCGATCCTGCGCCGAGTCCGAGCGGCACCGCAAGCAGACAGATAAACACGAAGTGCGGTGCGAAACTGTATCCGAGCAGAGATACTGCCGTAAGAAGAGTACACGCCGCAGTGAGTTTATTCGTTCCCAGACGCTTGATCAGCCGGGAACTCATCAGGCTCGATATAAGAGTTGCGCCGCAGCAGATCGATGTCACAAGTCCGCCGAGTGAGATCGGCAGATCAAACTCCGTATAGATCGACGGCCAGGATGCACCAAAAAGCGAGTCCGGAAGACCCAGCCCGATAAACGCCGCATAGATGATTGTGATTAACAGTGTGGCCACGCTTTATTTGCCGAACTTCTGGTCACAGAACGTACGGAATCCTTTCTCCAGATCGGAGATCCCCTGCACGATCAGATCCTTCGGCTCTTTATAGCCGCCACGTGCCCACTTCTCGATGATCGACAGACTGCCGACCACATGGTAGTGACAGAGATACTCGAACTCCGTGTTGTTCTCCGTGATGTTATATCGCTCGAGACAGATCGCCAGATACGTGCTGTCAAACATCGTCCCGATCTTGTAGCCCAGCGTTGCCGTGCTGTAGGGACTGATCATCATGGATAAGTATAAGCGGTTCACGTCCGCCTTATCTGCAATCTCCTGAACCGTAATACGGTGCAGTTCTTTTGCAGCAAGAAGTTCGGCCAGCGCCTCTGCCAGAGCACGTCTTGTCTTCATTGTTCTTCTGTCCGGTTTCTTGCTGTCCATACCTTACTCCTTCATCAGTCGCGTCACGTTTTTTTACAGATTGACCCGAATCTGTAGTCTATTATACACGACCTTTCCGAAATGCTGAATACACTACAAGTATGGTCATATCTGAATATTGAGCCATACCGGGCGTCATGGTAAATTGAAGCCACAACAAAGGAACGACACAAACACGACAGCAGGTAACGACATCAGGACAACATCACTCGCAAGAGATAAGGAGACAA